>CAMFIX010000184.1 GCA_945952425.1 uncultured Pseudorhodobacter sp.
GCCCGAGCCCGTCGTGCTGGCGGGTGCGCCTTCCCCCGAGGCCGCCCGGATCGCCCGATTCCTGCGCGCCGAGCTGCAGCCCATGGCGACGCAAACACCCAAACCGCTTTGAATGCCGCTTTTGCATCACCCAAACCGCTTTTATGCCGCAAAGCAGCGTGAAAAAACCGCTACCCATCCCGATCTAAATCGTTTACGCCCAAAGACGATGCTTTGGCTTGCCCGGTTTCCGTGCAATTCTGGCGCATCGCCCGCCTGACAACCGTTTCGACCCTGAACCGCGCCCCCATGAACCTCAAGGAACTCGCCGCGAAACTCGGGCTCTCGCCCACCACGGTCAGCCGGGCTCTGAACGGCTACCCGGAGGTCAACGAGGCCACGCGCGAGCGGGTCATCGCAGCAGCCCGGCGCCACAACTACCGGCCCAATGCAAGGGCGATCCGGCTGGCGACGGGCAGGGCGCTGGCTGTCGGCCATGTCATCCCGCTGAACCATCATTACGAGATGATGAACCCGATCTTCGCTGATTTCATCACCGGCTCGGGCGAGACCTATATGCGCAACGGCTATGACATGATCCTGTCGATCGTGCCGGACGAGGCGGAAGAGCAGACCTATCGCGAGCTGATGTCGCGCGGCACGGTGGATGGCGTCATCGTCCATGCGCCCAAGATCAACGATCCGCGCATCCGGGCCTTGCGCGACATGGGGCTGCCTTTCGTGGTCCATGGCCGCTCGACCGGGGCGGAGCTGGATTACAACTGGGTCGATGTGAACAACCGCCGTGCCTTTCAGCGGGCGGCGGAGTTCCTGCTGGACCTTGGGCATCGGCGGATCGCGCTGGTGAACGGCAATGAGACGATGGATTTCGCCGTGCGCCGGCGGGCGGGCTTCACCGATGCGCTGGCGGCGCGGGGGATGCAGCCCGATGCGGGGCTGATGTTCACTGCCACCGAGATGACCGAGACCCACGGCTGGCGCGCGGCCGAGGCCGGGCTGCAGGCGGGGGCGACGGCCTTCCTGTGCGCCTCGATGCTGCAGGGCATGGGCGTGCGCCGCGCGGTCGAGGGGCGCGGGCTGAAGATGGGGCGCGATGTCAGCGTCATCATCTTCGACGACGACCTCAGCTATCTGCGCAACGGCGAGGATGTGCCGATCTTCACCGCCACGCGGTCCAGCGTGAAAGAGGCGGGAAGGCTCGCGGCCGAGATGCTCTTGGGCGTCATCAGCCAGCCCGACATGGTCCCCCAGCACCGGATGCTGGAGGCCGAGCTGATCCTCGGCCAGTCGACGGGGCCCGCGCCGGGGTAAGACATCGCGCGAAGAGTGCCGGACAAGCCCCTGAGCGGGCAAGACAATACCAGGATACGGCCCCGTGCCGCCAAGGAAGGAACCACCATGACCGCGATTCTCGCCGATATCGGGGGCACCAACACCCGGGTTGCGCTGGCCGATGGCCGCCAGGTGCGCGCCGAGAGCATCGCCAAATTTCCCAATGCCGAGTTCGACGGGCTGGAGCCGATCCTGCGCCGCTACATGGCCGAGGCGGGGCTTGAGGCGGTCGAGGGCGCTTGCGTCGCGGCGGCGGGGCCGGTGGTCAATGGCGTGGCCGAGATGACGAACCTGTCCTGGGTGATCGACCGCGCGCTGCTGACGCGGGCGACCGGGGCGACCAAGGTCGCGATCCTGAACGATCTGCAGGCGCAGGGCCAGGCCCTGGGCCATATCGCGCCGGAATACCTGCGTCCGGTGGTGGAGGGCCATGCGGTGCCCAATGCCTCCATGCTGGTCGTGGGGCTCGGCACCGGGGTCAATGCGGCGCCGGTGCACAACACGCCCTGGGGCCGCGTCGTGCCGCCCTCGGAATGCGGGCACACCTCGATGCCGATCCGCGATGCGCGGGATCTGGCCTTGGCGCAGTTCATCGAAACCTTCGGCGAGCACGCCCATGGCTTTGCCGGGGTCGAGGATGCGCTGGCCGGTCGGGGGTTCGAGCACCTTTACGCCTTCGTCACGCAAGAGGCGGGGGCGCTGGCGCCGAAACGCTCCTCCGAGATCATGGCCGAGCTGCAGGCCGGGCGGGCTCTGGCGCGCGAGGCGGCGCGGCTTTACGTCCATATCCTCGGCGCGACTTTGGGGAACCTGGCGCTGACCCATCTGCCCTATGGCGGCATCTTCCTGATCGGGGTGATGAGCCGGGCGCTGACGCCCTGGATGGCCGAGTTCGGCCTGAAGGCGCATCTGTGCGACAAGGGGCGGTTCCACGATTTCCTGACGACTTTCCCGGTTTGGGTGGTCGAGGACGATTTCGCTGCGCTGACGGGCTGCGCGACCTATCTCGCCAATGGCGGGATCGGCTGAGCTTTTTCAAGGACTTGCGGCGCGATCTTCCTGTCGCGTCTTAGCTTTGCCCTGCGACACCCTGCGCGCTTGGCCGAGAGCGGCCCCGCGCCTATCCTGCCGCCAGCAGGAGCAGATGATGCCAGACCCCCGCCCACCGCGATTCCCAAGCCCCGAATTCCCGCCCCGCCGGCCGAAGCTGTTCGCCACCACGCCGCCGGTGATCTTCCTGCCGATCCTGGGGTTGATGCTGGCCGGGCTGGCCCTGCGCCAAGGCCTCGCCCCCGGCCTGTCTGAGCTGGTCCTCGGCCTTGTGACCGGGCTTTGGATCTTTGCGGTCGTGGCGATCAAGGTCAAGGTCTGGCGCAGGCTGCCGGTGCTGGCCGAGGATCTGCGCCCGCTGCCGGGCCGGGCGGGGCTCTTTGCCAGCACGGTCAGCGGCGTGGTGCTCGGTGCGGTGGTGACGCCCTTCGCGCCGCGTCTGGCGGTCTGGCTGGTCCTGGCCTCGCTGATCGCCCATGTCGCGCTGGCGGTGCTGACGCTGCGGGTCGAGCGGCGGGTCGATCCGGCCTGGCAGCTGGTCGCCGCGGGGCCTCTGGCCGCCGGGCCGGTGCTGGCGGCGGCGGGGATGCCGGGCTTTGCCGCCGGGCTGACCGGGGTGGGGATGATCCTGGCGCTGGCGGTCTGGGCGCTGTCCTTGCGGCAACTGGTGCGCGAGGTGCCGCCCGCGCCGCTGCGCCCGCTGTTGGCGCTGCATCTGTTGCCCGCCGCGCTCGGCTCCTGCGCCTTTGCCGCGCTGGGGGGACCGATGGCGCAGATGGGATTCCTTGGCCTTTCCATCGCCCTTGCCGTGGCCCTGGGTGCCGCAGGGGTCTGGCGCGGGGCGGCGGTCTTCCGCACGGCGCTCGGCCCCGCGCTGGCGGGTCTCGCCATGGCGCTTGCCCGCGTCGAGCCCACCGCGGGCGCCCTCGCGGCCCTTCTGGCGCTGGCCGCAACCCTTTGGCTGGCCTGGGAAAGCCTGAAGCTCTGGCCCGGCGGCAAGCTCGCCCGGCTGACCCATGCGGCGGAAGCCTAGAAGGTCGCCACCATCCCCCGCGCGGCCCTGGCCTCGCGCCGCAACCGCCCCCGGCGCGCCATTGCGCCCCCGGCGGCCGCCACGGCCAGCGTCGCCGCGATCTGCCAAAGCCCCCGCGTCCCATCGGCGATGGAGCCGGGCATAAGGATCAGCATGGCCCCGCACATCAGCGTCTCGGCGATGGGGCCCAGAACCAGCTCGCCGCGCCGCGCCACCTTTCCGCCGATCCAGGCGGCAAAGAAGGTCGCAGGCAGCCCCGCGACAAGCTGGATCAGCAGCTTTTGATCCGGGTCGGCCGCCACCCGCCGCAACCCCGCCTCGAAGGACTGGCCGGGCAGCGGCGCGCTCAGCGCCAGGCCCACGAAGCTCAGCGTGCCGAAGATCGCGCTGAAGAGGACATCCATGACGAAGACAAGGACAAGGCCGAAGAGAATGCGCATCGGGTAAGACCTTCTGAAAATGCTCCCGCCAGATTGCCCGTCGATTGCGGCAGGTTTTGGGCCTTCAGACCAGCGCCACCCAGGCCCGGGCCAAGGCCAAGCCATGGGCATCGGCCTCCGCGCCCTCGGCGGCGGCACGGGCCTCGATGGCCTCGGCCCAGCCGGGATACATCCGCTCGGACGCTTCGGGAAAGCGCCGCAGCCAGTCGCGGGCCACGGCGCGCGAGGCTTCGAAATGGAACTGGGTGGCATAGCCCGCGCGGCCGTGCCGAAAGGCCTGCTGCGCGGCACCGGCAGAGGTCGCAAGCCGCGTGGCGCCCGGCGGCAGGGTGAATGTGTCCGAATGCCATTCGAAGATCGGGAAGGTCTCGGGCACCGCCGCCATCACCGGGTCGGGGGCCAGCCGCGTGACCGGCACCCAGCCGAATTCCGGCGCCGCATCCAGCAGGTTCTCGGCGCCCAAACCCCGGGCGAAAAGCTGCGCGCCAAGGCAGATGCCCAGAACCGCCGTGCCTCCCGCCGAAGTTTCGGCCATCAGCGCGGCGAGCCGCGGCAGATAGGGATGGCGCGCATCGTCCAGCGCCGATTGCTCGCCGCCGAAGACGACCAAGGCATCGAAAGAGCCGCGGGCCGGCAGGGCGCCGTCGCGGAAGGGTTTATACAGGTCGATGACCGCCGCCGCCTCGTGCAGCGCCACGCCGACCTGGCCGTGATGGGTGACTTCGGTGTTCTCGACGATGGCGATGCGCATGGGGTCGGCTCCTTTGGCGCCAAAGGACCATCTTGGGGCCAAGGTTGCAAGAGGGGCGCCGCCCCTCGCGCTGACGCGCTCACCCCGGGATATTTTGGCAAGTATGAAAGAGCGCCCCAGTCTTGTGCACCTGCGTCTTTCATACTTGCCCAAATACTCGCTTGCGAAGGCGCCTTCTGCAGCTCTTGCGTTTTCATACTTGCCCAAATATCCCCGCCGGGCGCTCCTCCCTGTCCGCCCGCACGGACCTTTCCGGTTTCGCCCTTGCCCTTTCCCCCCGATGGTGCAAAGGGAAAGCGCCAACCGATGCCCCCGATGGAGAGACCCATGGAGATTCGCGAGGCTTTGACCTTCGATGACGTTCTGCTCGTTCCCGCCGCCAGCAATGTGCTGCCCTCGGATGCAGATACCTCGACCTTCGTGACCAAATCCATCCGCATGAACATCCCCTTGCTGTCCAGCGCCATGGACACGGTGACCGAGGCGCGGATGGCGATTGCCATGGCGCAGGCGGGCGGGATCGGGGTGATCCACCGCAACCTGGATATCGAGGCACAGGCGCGGGAAGTGCGCCGGGTCAAGCGGTTCGAAAGCGGGGTCGTCTATGCGCCGATCACCCTGCGCCCCGAGCAGACCATGGCCGATGCCAAGGAGCTGATGGAGCGCTACAACATCACGGGCTTCCCGGTGGTCGATGCCGAGGGCCGGGTCGTGGGCATCGTGACCAACCGCGACATGCGCTTTGCCAGCGACGACAAGACCCCCGTCAGCGCCATGATGACGCGCGACAACCTCGCCATCCTGCGCGAGCCCATCGACCGCGCCCAGGCCATTGCCTTGATGAAGCAGCGCCGGATCGAGAAGCTTCTGGTCACCGATGGCAAGGGCAAGCTGACCGGCCTTCTGACCTTGAAGGACACCGAGAAGAGCGTCCTGAACCCCCATGCCTGCAAGGACGAGATGGGGCGGCTGCGTGTGGCCGCGGCCTCGACCGTGGGGGATGCAGGCTTTGAACGCAGCCAGGCGCTGATCGAGGCGGGCGTCGATATGGTGGTGATCGACACGGCCCATGGCCATTCCGAAGGGGTGGCGCGGGCGGTGGAGCGGATCAAGGCTTTGTCCAACGCCGTGCAGGTCGTGGCGGGCAATGTCGCGACCGGAGAGGCGACGCGGGCGCTGATCGGCGCCGGCGCCGATGCGGTGAAGGTGGGGATCGGGCCGGGCTCGATCTGCACCACGCGGATCGTGGCGGGCGTGGGCGTGCCGCAGCTGACGGCGATCATGGATTCGGCGCGCGCCGCCGGGGATGTGCCGGTGATCGCGGACGGCGGCATCAAGTTCTCGGGCGATTTCGCCAAGGCCATCGCGGCGGGGGCCTCTTGCGCCATGGTGGGCTCTGCCATCGCCGGGACGGACGAATCCCCCGGTGAGGTCATCCTGTGGAACGGGCGGAGCTACAAGGCATACCGCGGGATGGGCTCCTTGGGCGCGATGGCGCGGGGCTCGGCCGATCGGTATTTCCAGAAGGACGCGGCCAGCGACAAGCTGGTGCCCGAGGGGATCGAGGGCCAGGTGGCCTACAAGGGCCCGGCCTCGACCGTGCTGCACCAGATGGTGGGGGGCTTGCGCGCCGCCATGGGTTATACCGGCAACCGCACGATTGCCGAGATGCGCCAGAACTGCCAGTTCGTCCGCATCACCGGGGCGGGGCTGAAGGAAAGCCATGTCCATGACGTGCAGATCACCCGCG
>CAMFIX010000185.1 GCA_945952425.1 uncultured Pseudorhodobacter sp.
TCCGTGCCGGCTGCAACGCCGCAAGGGTTTTTACTCCAAGGAGGGGGTCGGCTTGCGCGCCCTGTTCGGCGGCTGTGATCGCGGCGGAAAAGCCCGCAGAACCAGCCCCCACGACCACAAGATCGTAACGGCCGTTGCCTTTCTTCGTCAGTGTCGGAGTGTCACAAGCTTCACACATTCAATTCATCCTTGTTCTTTTCAGCGATCGAGCAGCAATCGCCCCTGTCCGATGAGGCGGAATGGCGGCGTCGGTAAAGATAGAGGCCCGTCACGCCAACCGTGGCGATAGCGATCGGAATGATCACGTAGCCGATTGCCGCAAGCCATGCGGAGAGGCCAAAAGAGCCGATTGCAACGAGCAGAAACGGGCCAGCAGAACAGAGGACGGCGAGAAGGCCGACGCCGCCAAGCCCGATGAACTTTCCATCCGCCATGGCCGGCCTCGCTATTGTGCAATGCTGGACGGATAGCCAGCATTGGTGGTTGCGGTGATCAGCGCCGCGACATTCGTCTGGCTGTCGTCAAAGCGAACCTTGGCGATGGCAGCACCGGTTGCCTCCGACACATCAACTTTGAGCACACCGGGGACATTGCTGAGAGCCCGTTTCACAATCGGACCGCAGAGTTCGCAGGTGGCATTGGCGACGTTCAGGGTCACGCTCTGTTCGGCGGCAAAAACCGCACTGGCCGACAGCAGCGATGCCGTGAGGGCGATGGCAGAAAGTATTTTCATGGGGTGTCCTCCTTGGGGTCAGGCTTCGAGGATGAGGCGGGCGGCATAGGGAAAGCCGACGGCGATGATGATCAGAACCGTTGCGATCCAGAGGCCGATCTTGGCGTTGCGATGCGATGACGGGCGCGCGCAGTAGGAACCCTCGACGCACTCTGCTGCCTTCGGCCTGCGATAGACGAGATAGAAGCCATAGCCGAGGCAGGCGAGCGCAAGCGTCACAAAGACGGGTTGGTAAGGCTCGAACGCGGTCAGATTGCCGATCCACGCTCCGCTGATACCGGCGAAGAACAGGGCGAAGGGCACGACGCAACAGGTTGCAGCGCCCAGTGCCGCCACGATTCCGCCGATCGACAGCAGCGCCGCCCGATCAAAGCCCTTTTCGACGGGTTCTAAAGCTGGATTTGCTAGTATCCGCGTCTCATCCTGCGCCATCATTCACACACTCCCGCAATTGATCTATGGTGACCCTAGTGCCTGTAGTGACTACAGGGTCAAGCGGGAAAATTTCACGGTGTTGTGCGGGCTATGTGATGAAACAGACTGACGAATTTTCAATCGGCGTGCTGTCGGAACGTAGCGGCGTCAATATCGAGACCATCCGCTATTACGAGAAGATCGGCGTCATGCCGAAGCCGGCCCGCAGCGCGGCCGGCTATCGCGTCTACGGCCATGACCACACAAGGCGACTGCATTTCGTGCGGCGCGGCCGCGAGCTTGGTTTCAGCCTCAACGAATTGCGGGGCCTTCTCAGTCTAGTCGATGGTCACACCTATACCTGCCGCGTAGTCCATGCGCTCACCGTCGAACACCTGAGGGATATCCGCCAGAAAATCGCCGATCTGCGGCGTCTGGAGCGGGCAATGGCGGACATGGCGTCGAAATGTACCGGCGATCAGGTTCCCGAATGCCCAATCATCGACGCCCTTTTTGAGATGCGATCAATCAAGGGGTCCCGCTCCGTTCGGTCTTAGCGTACGAATTCGAGCAGCTCTTGTTCCGTCCCCATATAAACTGTCGCGAAATTCCCAAAACCTGCGACAGCTCTAAATTATTGCGCCGGCACTGGCACGGTGATGGTGCATTTCTGATCCTTGCCCGTCTGCCTGGCTTTCTCCAGGCACGCAGACACTTCCCCGCCGCCGGCCTCGTAAAACTGGCCGCCCCATTGCAGCTTCTTGACGCCAACAGGATCGACGGAATTGATCATGGCATATGCCGCGTTGATGCGGTCGTTACCCATGACAAGGCTTGCAACGCGACTATCGACCGAAAATGGCAGGAAGCGCGGCAATAACAGAATCATGAATATGCCGACAAAAAGCCCGACAAGGCCCGCCATCCACATGCGGAAATCCTGATCCTTCCGATGAAAGGCTTGTCTGTTATGGGAGGCAAGAACATTGCTGATGCGCTCGAGGTCGGACGCCTGGCGCTCAAGCTGCTGCACGGCGGTCCTCACCAGGCCCTCGCCGCTGCGCTCGAGCGCCGCCGCATAGTGCTGCGCCCCCTGCCGGAGAATGGGTGACTGCTCGACACCCTGCAGGCGCTCGCCAACGTGGGCGAGTTGCTGCACGATCTGCGCCAGTTCCGGCTTGTAGTCCTGCGCCGGCCCCTGCCGGTCAAATTCTTCAAAGGCGGCTTCCACGCCCTTGCGGATGGTGGTCATTTCCCGCGTGAGATCGCCGGCGAGACTTTCGACCGTTTCCCGTAGCGCGTCGAAGGCGGCGGCCGGGTCGCCGGCATCCTCGGCCGATGCGTCCGGCCCAAATTCGTCCCTGTCGTCGTCCAGTTCCGTCATATGATCTCCTGCCTACATTCCCATGCCAATGCCCCGGCTGAGGCGCTGGCCGCGTGACATTTCCTCTTGCAGCGCACGGGCGATACTTTGTTCCCGACGCAGCTCATGCTTGATTCCAAGCTCTCGGCTGCGATTCCGCACAATGGACTCTGCCTGCGGGTCGCGCTCAAGGCTCTTGGCAAGGCCACTCATCTGGCTTTCGACCTTGCCGCGCGCCTCGTTATGCTGCCAGCCGCGAAGTTCCCGGCGCTGGCCCTGTAGCTCCTGCCAGCGGTTCACGAACCGCTCGGCCCTGACATTGGGGTCTTGCAACGCGGCATTTTCGTGCTTCATGCCCTCGATGACCTGGGCGACACGCTCCCGGCCGGAAAGCTCGGTCATGGCGCGCGCCGTTGCCGGATCGTTTTGCAGCGTCGAGCGCATCAGGTCTTTCATGCCGTCGCGCACCTGGTCGAGCTGCTGGCCGGCCGCACGCATTTCCTGGCGCTGCATGTCGAGGACCGGCAGGCCCTCGCGCCGGTGCTGGTCGATCGACTGATAGGCTCGCGCATAGCGGTCAACGGCCGCCTCAAGCGGCGACTGCCGCCGCGCTCGCTCGGCCAGCCGGTCTTGCGCCGGCGCCGGCCGCAAGCTCCCCTCTCTTTCCGGCCGCTGCTCTGCCCGCGAAACAGCACCGCGCTCCTGGGAGGGTACAGAACGTGCATTGAGCTTGAGGCCGGCGAACATACCG
The DNA here is from genome assembly GCA_945952425.1 of uncultured Pseudorhodobacter sp. GTDB lineage: Bacteria > Pseudomonadota > Alphaproteobacteria > Rhodobacterales > Rhodobacteraceae > Stagnihabitans. The sequence continues at coordinate 3,262 of CAMFIX010000185.1, forward strand.
CGCCGCTGCTTCTCGGCATTCTGCGGCTCTTTCTGGTCGATCGACGGGCCGTCCTCGCCGGCGCGGTCCTGCTCGGGCCGCTCGGCCGCGCCCCGGCGCTGCTGCTGCCGATCGGCGGCGAGATCTGCATGAAGATCCTGCGCAAGATCTGCACCAAGTTTTTGCGAGGATCTCCGTTCAAGCGCATGATCCTCGGCCGTCGACTCCCTGTCCGGACGTAGCTCCGCCCGATCGCGCGGAATCTCGATCTCGCTGCGGACGCCCATTTGCTCCGCGATCCCGCGCCGCTCGGCAAAGTCGCGGGTATAATCGAGCGTCGTTTCCTTCACGCCCGACCGGGACAGGCGGCGCTCAAGCTGGTCATAGGCCAGCTCGCCGGCGTCCTGAACCTTCCATGTGTTGCGGTGCGTCTGCGTGCCATCGGGCAAGGTGACGGGCGTGGAACCTTCATGTTGAAGGCCGATCTTCTCCCCGATCTCCGGCGCGGCCTCCTTCATGGCCCGCTCAAGATCGACGCCCCATAGGGTGCGCTGCTCGCCCTTGGCGTTTTCCAGCGTCACGGAATAGCTCTGGCTGTTCCCCTGCCTGTGCTCGTAGGGCGCGGCCCCATGCTCGACCAGGCGGCCGGCATTGGTGAACTCTTGCCTGTCGGCGTAGAGCTGCACGCCGTCGCGATGCCGGGTCATGGCGACATAGGTCAGATGCCGGTCCATCGTCCCCGACGCCAGCACATAGGACCGATCGACGGTCGCGCCCTGGTTCTTGTGAATCGTCGTCGCATAGCCGTGGTCGATCGCCTGATAGTCGCCCATCGGCACGGAAACGCTGTCGCCTCGGCCGTCCAGCGTGGCGATGATGCGGCCCGGCTCGACATGATCGACGGTGCCAAGCATCCCGTTTTTCACGCCAAGGTCGCGATTGTTCTCAAGGAACACGATGCGGTCGCCCGGCGCGAACTCCCGCTTGCCGTCATTGGTCTGGAAGGTCAGCGCCCGGCCCGGCCCTTCCCGCCCATGATCGACCTCGGGGGCGACGTCGCCGGGTTCGTAACCCTCGCCGGATTCCTTGACGCGCGCCAGCTCGCCCCGGTCCTGTAGCTCGGCCCGGATCGCGTCATTGATGGCCCGAACATCGGCCCGGCGATGCGCCATGGCAACCCGGGTGCCGTCCGGACGCTGATCGCGATCGGCAAGATAATCGCGCACGATCTCGCCCCGCGCGTCCTCGCCTGTCTCGGCAAAGCTGATATTGCCATGCTCGTTATAGGCTCTCAGTCCCAAATCTGTGCGATGCGTCGCAAACTGCACCGACGCCTCGCGCTGCCAGTCCACCCGCTGCCGGCGGATTTCGGACAACTCGGCATGGCCGATTTCCTCCGTGAGCGCCCGGAACGGTGCGCCGGCCCCGATCGCCTGTAGCTGCTCGTGGTCGCCGACAAGGACGATCTTCGCCCCGCGCGCCTCCGCCTCGGTGACGAAGTGGGAAAGCTGCCGGCTCCCGACCATGCCGGCCTCGTCGATGACGAACACGTCGCCGCGGCCGAGCTGGTGACGATCGTTCTCCCAACCGCGGGACCATGACGCCAGCGTGCGGCTCTGGATGCCGGAACTTTCCTCAAGACCCTCGGCCGCCTTGCCCGACAGGGCCGCGCCGTGAACCGTGTAGCCTTCCGCCTCCCATGCCTCGCGCGCCGCCGCGAGCATGGTGGACTTGCCAGCGCCGGCATACCCGACAACGGCCGCGATGCGCTCCGGCCCGGTGATATGCTCGATCGCCCCGCGCTGCTCGTCCGACAACCGGGCGGAAGCATCGCCGGCGCTTATCTGAATGGCGGTATCCTGCGCCCCTATGGCGCGCTCGACATGCCGGCGATCGACACCATGCGATTGCGCCGCGTGCATCCGCTGCGCGGACTCGACCATGCCGGATTCGATCTCGACCATTTCGCGGGTTGAGAACCGTGCAAGCCCGATCTCGCCCGTCGCCGGGTCGATCGTCTCCGGCTGAAGCTCGACCAGGGCGGGCGAAGCCATCACCGTCGCAAAGGCGTTCTGGAACTCCTGCGGATCGTCGTTGATGTAGCGATGCAGCGCCCGCGCCACGTCGCGCCGATCGAACACGCTCTTTTCGCCGGTGATGATCGTCAGAACCTGTTCCGGCTTCTCCCGGATCAGCTCGGCGTTGCGCTGCGCCGCGTCTTCATCCAACCGCGTTCTTGAAACGGCCAGGCCCCGCCTGTCCATCTGGGTGGCATGGACGCCCATATGTTCGGTCGGCGCGATCTCAAGCCCGCGCTCCATATGCGAACGATGGTCGATGCGAATATCATGGCCGGCCATTGCCAGCCGCTCGTTGGCGATCCCCTCCCAACGCTGGCGGATATCGCGAAGCTGCATGTCGGTCGTCGGAAGGTCATTCGACAACAGCCATTTGTTTTCGCGCTCAAGATAGGTTTTATCGCCTAGACCGTTCTCGCCAACCTGCCGCGTCGTCATCATCACATGCGCATGGTGATTGCGAACGTCGCTCGCGTCGTGCGGCGCGTGAATGGCAAAGTCCACCGCCGCGCCATAGCGGTTCGCAAGCTCCTGCGCGAACTCGCGTGTTGCCTCTAGTCGTTCATCGGCCGAAAGCTCATGCGGCAAGGCGATCTCGAATTCCCGCGCAACGCGGGCGTCCTTCCGCTTCTCGGCAAACTCGGCGGCGTTCCACAAGGTCGAACGATCCCGCGCCCAATCGGCGTTGACGCCCATGGTGCCGGCACCCGGCTCGGGCAAGACGATCTCCGCATGTTCCACGCCCTTCTTAGCCGTGTAGTCATGCGTGATCCCGTCGCGCTCGTTGGTCAGCTTCTCCCCGGCACGATAAGCCATCGAGGCGACGGCGCTACGGCCGCTCGCTCGCGAAACTGGCTTCATGCTCAAATGGTAGATCGCCAACGCCGATCGCTCCGTTACTGTTTTACGTTTTCCATTGGCCTACCAGCCAATGGCGCGCTGAGTTACGAAGTAACTCGTAAGTGCGCCCTTCTCAACTCAATCGCTACGCTCTTTCGCTGATCG
>CAMFIX010000186.1 GCA_945952425.1 uncultured Pseudorhodobacter sp.
CCCCGGACCCCCTGTGGAATATTTGGGTCAATGTGAAAGGGAAAGGGGGGAGTGTCCAGAGGGGTCACGTCAGCATCCGGTCGGCGGAGGCGGTAAAGAGGGTGCGGGCGTAGTCGGTGGTCATCTGGCCCGCGGCCAGTGCCTCGCGCGTCAGGCTTTCGACGGCTTTGCCGTGCTGCATGACGAGGATGCGGTCGCACATATGGTCGATGACGGCGAGGTCGTGGGAGACCATGAGGAAGGTGAGGCCGCGGGTTTCGCGCAGGCGGGTCAGGAGGTTCAGCGTCTCGGCCTGGACCGAGGCATCCAGCGCGGAGGTGGGCTCGTCGAGAAGCAGGATGCGCGGCTCCAGCATCAGGGCGCGGGCGATGGCGACGCGCTGGCGCTGGCCGCCGGAAAGCTGGTGGGGGAAGCGGAAGCGGAAGGCGGGGGGCAGGCCGACATCGGTCAGGGCCTGTTCGATCCGGCTGTCGGTGTTCTTCTCGCCATGGATGGCGAGCGGTTCGGAAAGCACGCGGTCGATCGTATGGCGGGGGTGAAGCGAGGCGTAGGGATCTTGGAAGACCATCTGCACCTGGCGGGCGAAGGCCTTGGTGCGGGGATCGACGGGCTTTCCCTCGATCAGGATGCGGCCTTGGCTGATCGGCGCCAGGCCGCAGATCGCGCGCAGGATGGTCGATTTGCCCGAGCCGCTTTCGCCGACCAGGCCAAAGCTTTCGCGCGCGGCGACGGACAGCGAGACGCCCTCGACCGCGCGGACGATGCGGCCTGCGGCGTGGAAGGTGACGGAGAGGTTCTCGATCTCGATCATTCTTTTGCCCATGCCGCGTTGCGGTCCAAGGCCGGCAAGGGCGTCCGGGGGCCGCCGATCCGGGGCAGGCAGTTCAGAAGGCCTTGGGTATAGGGGTGTTTCGCCTGCAGAAGCTCGCGCGCCGGGAGTTCCTCGACCACGCGGCCCTTGTACATGACCAGCACGCGGTCGCAAAAGCGCGACACCAGGCGCAGGTCATGGGAGATGAAGATCAGTCCCATGCCGCGGGTCTTCACCAGGTTGTCGAGGATGGACAGAACCTCGGCCTGCACGGTGACATCGAGCGCGCTGGTCGGCTCGTCGGCGATCAGCAGGTCGGGCTCGGGGATCAGCATCATGGCGATCATCACGCGCTGGCCCATGCCGCCGGAAAGCTCGTGCGGCCAGGCGTGGAAGACGCGCTCGGGGTCGCGGATCTGCACCTGCTCCAGCGCGGCGAGCGCCTTGAGGCGCGCCTCGCGGGCGGACATGCCATCGCGCTGGCGCAGGCCCTCGGTCAGCTGCTGGCCGACCTTCATCACCGGGTTCAGCGAGAATTTCGGGTCTTGCATGACCATGGCGATGCGCCGACCGCGCAGCGCCCGCATCTGGGGTTCGGGCAGGCGCATCAGATCCTGGCCGTCGAAGAGCATCCTGTCGGCCTCGATCCGGCCCGGGGGGCGGATCAGGCGCAGGACGGACCGGCCGGTCATCGTCTTGCCGGAGCCGCTTTCGCCCACGATTCCAAGGCGCTCGCGGCCCAAGGAGAAAGACACACCGCGCACCGCCTGCACCGGGCCGGTTTCGGTGTCGAAGGTGACGCGGAGGTTTTCGACGCTCAGAAGGCTCATCGCGCCCCCTTCGGGTCAAGCACGTCGCGCAAGCCGTCGCCCATCAGGTTGAAGCCCAGCGACACGGTAAAGATCGCGAGGCCGGGCATGGTGGCGACCCACCATTGTTCGAACAGGAACTTGCGCCCGGCCGAGATCATGACGCCCCATTCGGCATCGGGCGGCTGGACGCCGAGGCCGAGGAAGCCAAGCCCCGCCGCCGTCAGGATGATGCCCGCCATGTCCAGCGTCACCCGGATGATGACCGAGGGCAGGCACATCGGCATGATGTGGCCCCAGATGATCCGGGCGGAGCTTGCGCCTTGCAGCAAGGTCGCAGCGATATAGTCGGAGTTGCGGACGGTCAGCGTTTCGGCCCGCGCCACGCGGGCATAGGGCGGCCAGGAGGTCAGGGCGATGGCCAGCACCGCATTCTCCATCCCCTTGCCGAGGACGGCGACCAGGGCCAGGGCCAGGATCAGCTTGGGGAAGGCCAGGAAAATATCGGTGATCCGCATCAGCACCGCATCGACCCAGCCGCCGAAATAGCCCGCGACCGTGCCGATGATAAGCCCGGCGACCGGGGCGGTGACGATGACGAGGCCGACGATGTAAAGCGTGGTCCGGCTGCCCCAGAGCACGCGGCTGAGGATGTCGCGGCCGAAATCGTCGGTGCCCATCAGGTGGCCGGTGGTCAGGGGCGGCTGCAGGCGGTTGGCCAGCTCTTGCGCCGTGGGGTCATAGGGCGCGAGCCAGGGCGCGAACAGCGCCAGCAGGACCAGGGCCACGGTGATGAAAAGCCCCAGCATCGCCAGAGGGTTGCGCCGGAAGCGCAGCCATTGCAGCCAGGCCTGCCCGGCACGGCTTTGCGCGCGGGACTTCGGATTGGGGTCAAGGAGCCATTCTGTCAGCGTCATCGCGCCCTCGGATCGGCCAGCCGGTAAAGGATATCGCTGACCATGTTCAGCCCGATATAGACGCAGCCCACGACGATGGTGCCGCCCAGCACGGCCGGCATGTCGCCGATCAGCAGCGCATCGGTGATATAGCGCCCGATGCCGGGCCAGGCGAAGATCGTCTCGGTCAGGACGGCGCCCTCCAGCAGATAGGCGTAGGACAAGGCGATCACGGTGATGAGCGGCACCATCGTGTTGCGCAACCCGTGGACCCAGATCACCCGCCGCTCTGGCATGCCCTTGACGCGGGCCGTGGTGATATACTCCTGCCCCATCTCGTTCATCATGAAGCTGCGGGTCATGCGGCTGATATAGGCCATCGACAGCCAGGCGAGGATGCCCGCCGGCAGGACGATATGGCTGACGGCATTGCGCCACATCGCCCATTCGCCCGCCAAGGCCGTGTCGATCAGGATCATATGGGTGACGGCAGGCACCTTGAAGTCGAACATCATGTCATAGGCGCTGTCGAGCCGCCCCGGCCCGCCGACCCATCCGAGGTGGCCGTAAAACAGCAAGAGCCCCATCAGCCCCAGCCAGAAGACCGGCATCGAATAGCCGATCAGCCCGAAAAGCCGCGTCACCTGGTCGAAGATCGAGCCGGGCCGTGTCGCGGCCAGCACCCCGGCCGGCACGCCGATCAGCACGCCGATGATCGTGGCCAGCGTCGAAAGCTCTAAAGTCGCGGGGAAATAGCGGCCGACCTCGGCCAGGACCGGGTCGCGCGTGCGGATCGACGTCCCGAGATCGCCATGCACGACATCCCAAAGATAGATGCCGAACTGCTGCCACAGCGGATCGTCCAGGCCAAGCCGGGCCCGCATCTCGGCGATCTGGGCGCCGGTCGCGCGCTCTCCAAGGATGGCGGTGACCGGATCGACCGGCACGACACGGGCGATGATGAAGGTGACGACAAGCAGGCCCAGAAAGGTCAGGGCCAGCGAAAACAGCGTCTTGCCGGTCTGGGTCAGGAACCGGACGGCCGGGGGGGATGGGGTCTCCGCCATGAAACGGCGCCGCGGGTTGCCCCGCGGCGCTGGTCCTTACTTGGTCGCCAGCCAATAGGCCGCGGCATCGACCGCGCCGCCGGTGTAGAAGTCCTTCACCGTCGCCCGCAGGCCCGTCTGACGCGCCTGCTGGAACATCAGGATGAAGGGCGAGGTCTCGCGGTGGGTCTTCTCGATCTCTTCGTACATCGCCTTGCGCTTGTCGGGATCGCGCTCCATCACCGCGGCTTGGCTCTTTGCCGTCAGCTCGCCCGGGTCATAGGTGTTGCGCCAGGCCAGATAGCCGGTGTTGCCCGCCGCATCCGAATTGTCGGGGTTCTCGGCGAAGGTCGAGGAGTTGGTGTTCGGGTCGGGATAGTCCGGACCCCAGGTCTGCAGCGTCGCATCATGGGTGCGGGCGCGGTAGGCCTTCAGCTGGTCGGCGCCTTCGCCCACATCCAGATCGACCTTGATCCCGACCTGGCCGAAGGTGTTCTGGATCGACTGGGCCACATCCATCCGGTCGGCCGAGTTGCGGACCGACAGCTTGATTTCCGGGTTCTTGATCCCCGATTCCGCCAGCAAAGCCTTGGCCTTTTCGATGTCGAGCTTGTAGGGCAGATCGTCCAGCGCGCCGAGATAGCCCTGCGGCAGGAAGCTCTGGTGCGGGATGACCGCGCCCTTCATGATCGTATCGGCCATGCCCTGGTAATCGACCGCCCAGCGCATCGCATCCAGGAACTTGGCGTTCTTGTAATTCTCGTTCTTCTGGTTGAAGGCGAGGTAATAGACCTGGCCGCCGACGTCCGACTGGATCTTGACATCGGCATTGCCCGCCATGCCTTCGACATCGGTCGGCGTCAGGCTGCGCGCGACGTCGATGTCGCCCTTCTCCAGCTGCAGCCGCTCGGTCGCGGCTTCGGGGATGTGCTGGATGAAGACGTTCTTGATCTTGGCATCGCCGCGCCAATAGCCCGGGCGGGCCTGCAGGACGAGACCTTCGTTCGGCTTGAAGGACACCAGCGTATAGGCCCCGGTCCCGGCCGAATTCGACTTCAGCCATTCGTTGCCCATGTCGCCGCCCGCGTCATGGGTCTTGACGGTTTCCGCATCGACGATCGAGGCGACGCCCGCGGTCAGGCAGTTATACAGGAAGGTCGGCGCGAAGGGCTTCGACACGGTAATCATCAGGTCGTCGCCATGCGCCATGATCATCTTGTCGACATTCTCGGCCGTCCAGCCGAACTGGTTCAGGATGAAGGCCGGGGTCTTGTTCAGCTTGACCGCCCGTTGCAGCGACCAGGCGGCGGCATCGGCGGTGACCGGGTTGCCGGAGGAGAAGGTCAGCCCCTTCTTCATCTTGAACGTATAGGTCAGCCCGTCATCGGCCACCGACCAGCTTTCGGCCAGGCCCGGCTCCAGCTGCAGGGTCTGGGGGTTGATCTCGACCAGCCCGTCATAGGCGTTGTTCACATAGTCGAGGCCCGAGAATTCATAGGCTTCGGCCGGGTCCAGCGACACGATGTCGTCGATGGCCGAGGCCACGACGAGCGTATCGGCCGGGGTTTCCGCCAAAAGCGCCGTCGGCGCGGCGGTCAGCAGCAGGCCGGTAAGGGCAGCGACGCCCGCACGGCGGGCGAAGGGAAGAAAGGTCATGTATAACTCCCTGTGTTCGTTGGTATTTCGCAGCGCGGGTTGAGTCCCGCGACAGAAGTTGACCGATTGGGCAACTTCTTTGACCCTTTGTCAACAGAGTGTTTGCAGCCTTCTTCGCCCGCCCGCAGAAGGCGCCTTCCCCTGCCCGGCTTTCAGGCGAAGCCGTCGGTCGCCCGCACCATCGCATCGGCGATCCCGGGCTCCACCCCGGTATGGCCCGCATCGTCCACGATCACCAGCCGCGCGCCCGGCCAAGCCGCGGCCAGGTCCACCGCATTCTTCACCGGCGTGCAGGCGTCATAGCGGCCGTGGATGATGACGCCGGGGATGTCCTTCAGCCGATGGGCATGGGCGAGAATCCAGTCGTCGCGGTCGAAGAACCCGCGATGGGTGAAGTAGTGATTCTCGATCCGCGCGAAGGCCAAGGCGAAACGGTCGTCGTCCCAGGCCTTCTCCCGCGCGGGGTCGGGCAGCAAGGAGATCGTCCGCGCCTCCCACAAAGTCCAGGCCCGCGCCGCCGCCGCCCGCTCGGGCGTGTCCGGCCCGGTCAGAATGCGGTGATAGCCCGCCACCAGCGAGCCCCGTCCCGGCACCGCCGCCGCATATTCGGCAAAGGCCTCGGGGAACAGGAAGGACGCCCCGCCCGGTTCATAGAACCAGTCGACCTCCTCCTGCCGCAGCATGAAGATACCGCGCAGGACCAGCTCGGTCACCCGCTCGGGGTGGCGGATCGCATAGGCCAGGGCAAGGGTGGAGCCCCAGGAGCCCCCGACGACCTGCCAGCGCTCCACCCCCAACTCCACCCGCAGCTTCTCCATATCCGCCACGAGATCCCAGGTGGTGTTCTCGGCCAGCTCGGCAAAGGGCGTCGAGCCGCCGCAGCCCCTCTGGTCGAACGAGATGATCCGATACCGCGCCGGGTCATGCCCGCGCCGGATGAAATCCGACACGCCCGAGCCCGGCCCCCCATGCAGCACGACCGCGGGCTTGCCCAGGGGATTGCCGCTTTCCTCCCAGCGAATCTCGTGCAGGTCGCTGACCTTCAGCCGCCCCTCGCGGCCGGCAGGGATCGCGGGATAAAGCGGGCGTCT
>CAMFIX010000187.1 GCA_945952425.1 uncultured Pseudorhodobacter sp.
GTGATGGAGAAGGACAAGGTCACCTTTGCCGCGGCGCTGAAGAAGGTGGGCATGTTCGAAGGGGTCGAGGCGGGCGGCGCGATGCTGGCCAAGCGCGCGATGACGCTGAAAAACATGAAGTGGAATGCGCCCCTGACCAAGCACGCCGCCCATTACGCGACACTGGGCGAGTTCGCCGATACCGCGCTGGATGACGTGAAGAAGGTCATCATCTGGTCGAAGTCCGACACGATCGGCGCGTTCGCCGATATGATGAAAGTGATGCGGCAGAAGAAAACCGCCGTCGAGATGCTGGCCCCGGCGCAGAAGGCGATGAAGGCCCTGCTGGCCTGAGGGGTCTCGCGGCATGGCGGGTCTCTGAAACGAGCGGGATGGCCGGGCGCCGGTCTGGAATGGCGCCCGGGTTCAGGCCAGGTCACGCCCCCACAGCCGCGTGGTTTCCGCGCACCCCCTTCTGCCGCCACCGCCCCCGCTTCTCGCCAGCGGCGCGGCCCGCCAGACCGACCTCGCAGTCGGCAGGGCTCCGCCGCCATGGACAGCGCCCGGGCCCAGTCGGCAGAGCCCGCCTTCGCCGCAGCGCGGAAAACGATTTCCTTGACAGACCCGCCCGATTCGCTCAAACATCCCGCTACGGAAAAGGTTTTCCGGCAGCGTATTCTTCCGATCTACCCCCCCGACTCCGACGCCGAGGAACGTCCGGGCCGGCCGGAGAAACTTGCCCGAAAAACCCCGATCTGCAGCATGGGCGCGAAAAGCCCGAGGGAGGAAAGCATGACAAAGACTGCAACCCGCCGGGGCGCGGGGATGGTTCTGGCGGCCTTCGCGGCGCTGATGAGCTCTGCCGCCTGGGCCGAAGACCTGACGATGTGGGTCCGCGAAAGCGCCGCCGACCCGGGCAAGCTGATGGTCGACCTGTGGAATTCGTCCCACGACAACAAGATCACCCTGACCGCCATCCCCGACAACCAGCTGGTGACCAAGCTCGCGACCTCGGCCCAATCGGGTGATGCGCCCGATATCGTCAGCTTCGACCTGATCTACATGCCCGATTTCATGAAGGCCGGCCTCCTGACCGACCTGACCGACCAGCTGAAGGCCGATCCGCATTACGCGACGCATATCCAGGCCTACAAGGACATCGCGACCTATGAGGGCAAGACCTATGGCGTGGGCTTCACCCCCGACGTCTCGGTCCTGGCCTGGAACAAGGATCTCTTCAAGGCCGCCGGACTCGATCCCGAAAAAGGCCCCGCCACCATCGACGAGATCGTCGAGGACGCCCGCAAAATCCGCGCTTTGGGTGGCGACACCTACGGCTTCTGGTTCTCGGGCGCCTGCCCGGGCTGCAACATCTTCGTCACCTCGCCGATGATGGTCGCGGCGGGCTCCAAAATCCTGCCGAAGAACGGCGACGACGAGGCCCTGACCGGCGACGGCGTGAAAAAGGTGCTGGAGGCCTACAAGACGATGTGGGACGAAAAGCTGATCCCCGAGAATGCCGAGGTCGACACCGGCGCCAATTTCGTCTCGGCCTTCGCCAGCGGCAAGATCGGCATCGCAGGCACCGGCGGCTTCCTGATCTCGCTGATGAAACGCGAACATCCCGATTTCAACTATGGGCTGACGCTTCTGCCGGGGGCAGAGCCCGGCCAGGTCTCGGGCTTTGTCGGCGGCGACGTGGTGGCGATCCCGGCCAAGGGCAAGAAAGAGGCCGCGGCGCGGGAGTTCGTCACCTGGGTTCTGTCGGACGAGGCGCAGCTGCAGGGCCTCGCCAAGAACTCGATCCTGACGACGCGGACCGACCTGGCGGACAACGAGTTCTCCAAGGGCAACGACAAGGTGCTGACCACCTCCAAGGCCCTGGCGGCGGGCTATGTGCCTTGGGTCTTCCACTTCGCCGATATGGTGAACAGCGACTCGTCGCCCTGGATCACCATGCTGCAAACCGCGATCTTCGACGGGGATGTCGATGGCGCCATTGCGACGGCGAAGACAGAGATGAAGGCCATCGCGGCGAAGTAACCCCACCACGGCGCCCCGGGCTCGACCCGGGGCGCCGACCCGAAAAGCCGACCAGAAAACCCCAACCCCGGACGCCCCATGACCTCCCGCAGCGGATATATCGGCCTTCTCTGGCTGTCCCCGGCGCTGGCCTTCACCGCGCTTTTCGTGCTGTGGCCGATGGGGCACCTGGTCTGGCTTTCCTTCACCTCGACGTCCCTGCTGGGCGGAGGCGACTTCGTCGGCCTCAAGAACTACACGACAGCCCTGAGTGACCCCAAGTTCTGGGCGGCCTTCAAGTTCACCCTGTCTTACACGCTGTTCATCACGCCGCTTCTGATGGGGCTGGGCTTTGCGCTGGCGATGCTCGTCGCCCCCAACACGCCCCTGCGCCGGATCACCCGCACCGTCACTTTCCTGCCGGTGGTCATCGGCCTCGCCTCCTCGTCGCTTCTGTGGTTCTGGCTGTTCGACCAGCAGGTCGGCCTGTTCAACCTGTTGCTCGTCAAACTGCACATCATCGACGCCCCCCTCGTCTGGTTCAAAAAGCCCGAGACCGCGATGATCGCCGTCATCCTTTCCGTCACCTGGAAGGTCGTGGGCTTCGGGATGATCCTCATCATGGCGGGCATCCAGTCGATCCCGGCCGACCTGTTCGAGGCCGCCCGCATCGACGGCGCCAGCGCCACCCTGCGCGCCCGGCGGATCATCCTGCCGCTGGCGCTGCGGTCGATCCTGATGGCCACCGTCATCTCGGTCATCGGCTCGATGCTGGCCTTCGACCAGTTCTACCTGATGACCGGAGGCGGCCCGCGCGGCAAGACCTTCACCTCGGTCTACTGGATCTATCAGAACGGCTTCATCCGGTTCGACCTCGGCTATGCGGCGGCCTTGTCGGTCATCCTGATGGTCGTCATCATGGCGATGACCGCCCTGCAACTGCGCCTGCAGGCCGGAGGTCGCAATGGCTGAGCGCCCGCTGAAACGCACCCTCATCGCCGCTTTGTGCATCGGCGTCATCGCCGTGATGACCCTGCCGCTGATCCTGTCCTTCCTGGCCTCACTCCGCCCGCTGGCCGAGACCTCGGCCGTGCCGCCGACCGTCTTCCCCTCGGCGCTTTCGTTCGACAATTACGCCAAAGTCGCCAATTACCAGCAAGGCATCTGGGTCTATGTGAAGAACTCCGCCCAGGTCGCCGCCATGGCCATCGCCTTGTGTCTGGCCCTGTCCGTCCCCGCCGGTTTCGCCCTGGCCCGCTTCCCGGTGCCGGGGAAAGAGGCCTGGTTCCTCTTGCTCCTCGCCTCGATGATGGTGCCCTACCAGGCCCTTCTGGTGCCGCTTTACCTGATGTTCGCCAAGCTCGGCCTGACCGCGAGCCACTTCGGCCTCGCCATCCTGCACGCCGTGTTGCAGCTGCCGTTTTCCATCTACCTGATGCGCAACTCCTTCGAGGCCATCCCGCGCGAGCTGGAAGAGGCCGCCCGCGTCGATGGCGCCTCATCCCCCTTCATGCTGCGCCGGGTCTTCATGCCGCTGGCCCTGCCCGGCATGGTCACCGTCGCCCTCTTCGCCTTCATCACCAGCTGGAACGAGTTCATCGGCGCCCTGATCCTGATGAACACCGAAAGCGCCTTCACCGTGCCGATCATGCTGACCGGCGTCGTCTCGGGCGCTTTCGGATCGGTCGATTGGGGCGCGCTTCAAGCCTCGGTCGATCCTGCCTTGCCTTGCGGTCTATCGGCGGCTCCAGAAATACTACGTGTCGGGCTTGCTGGCAGGAGCGGTGAAATGAGCGACGAAAAGCGTGGGGCGGCGACGATCCATGACGTGGCGCGGGCGGCGGGCGTGTCGATCGGCACGGTGTCGAAGGCCTTGAACGGCACGGGGTCTTTGGCCGAGGCCACGCGGGAAAAGGTGAAAGAGGCGGTGCGGGCGCTGAACTTCCGCCCGAACCTGCTGGCGAAATCGCTGCACACCGGCCTGTCGGGCTCGGTCGGGCTGATCTCGAACGACAGTTTCGGGCGCTTCACCATGCCGATCATGGAGGGGCTGGAGCGGGTTCTGGCCGCCGAGGGGATCGGCGTCTTCATGGCGAACGCAACCGACGATGCCGAACGCGAGCGCGAGCATCTGAACCAACTGCTTGCCAAGCAGATCGACGGGCTGGTGGTGACCTCTCGCCGCGCTGACCGCAGGCCCTCGGTCGATCTGCAGGGCGTCGGCGTGCCGGTGATCTATGTCTTCTCCCAGGGCGATGAGGGCGCGCTGACGCTTCTGCCCGACGACGAGGGCGGCGCGCATCTGGCGACCGAACATCTGATCGGCCGGGGTCGCCGCAAGATCGCCCATATCACCGGGCCGGAGAATTTCGAAGCCGTGCGCCTGCGCGAAAAGGGCTGGCGCCGGGCCTTGGCGGTGGCGGGGCTGGACCCCGGGCCGGTGATCCACGGCGCCTGGTCCGAAGCTTCGGGCCGCGAGGCGATGACCGGCCTTCTGTCGCAAAAGCCCGATGCGGTCTTCTGCGGCAACGACCAGATCGCCCGCGGTGTCGCCGATGCGATCCGCGAGGCCGGGCTGAAATGCCCCGACGACATCGCCCTGACCGGCTTTGACAACTGGAACGTCATGGTTGAGGCCTGCCGCCCACCGCTGACCTCTGTCGACATGAACCTGCAAGCCCTGGGCGCCGAGGCCGGACGCCAGCTTGCGACGATGATCAAGGGCGCCCAGGCCACCGGCACGATGCGCCTGCCCTGCACGCTGGTCGTGCGCGAAAGTTCCTGAAAGGAGACCCCATGCGTCGCTATTCCTCCGTCCCCTTCGCCGATGTGAAGATCACCGGGCCCTTTTGGTCCGAACGGCTTGAAACCGTCCTGACCCGCACGATCCCCAGCCAGCACAAGCAGCTGGAAAAGTTCAACATGTTGCGCAGCCTCAAACTGCCGAAACCCGTGCCGCCGCAGACGATCAAGCCGCATGCCAACGGCTTCACCACCGAGATCTTCTGGGACAGCGACATCGGCAAATGGGTCGAAGCGGCAAGCTACGCCCTGACCCACCGCCGCGATCCCGTGGTCGAGGCGCAGATCGAAGAGATCGTCGCCGACCTTGAAAAAGCCCAGGCCCCCGACGGCTATCTGAACTGCTGGTATCTGGAGCGCGAGCCGCAGAACCGCTGGACCAACCTGCGCGACAACCACGAGCTTTACAACGCCGGCCACCTGCTGGAAGGCGCCGTCGCCTATTACCGCGCCACCGGGCGGGACCGGATGCTGGCGGTGATGGAGCGCTATATGGACCACGTGGCCACGGTCTTCGGCACCGGCCCGGGCCAAAAGCCCGGCTACTGCGGCCACCAGGAGATCGAGCTGGCGCTGGTGAAGGCCTTCCACGCGACGGGCAAGCGCAAGTTCCTCGACCTCGCGTCCTATTTCATCGACCAGCGCGGCGCGCAGCCGCATTACTTCGACACCGAACGCGACGCCCGCGGCGAGCCCGCCGGAAAATACGGCCAGGGCACCTATGAATACAGCCAATCCCACCTGCCCGTGCGCCAGCAAACCAAGGTCGTCGGCCACGCCGTCCGCGCCATGTATATGTATACCGCCATGGCCGACCTCGCGGCGGAACACGGCGATGCGGCGCTGAAAGCCGCCTGCGAGACCCTGTGGCGCGACGTCACCGAAACCCGCATGTATGTGACCGGCGGCTTCGGGCCTTCTGCCCGGAACGAGGGCTTCACCCAGGATTACGACCTGCCCAACGACACCGCCTATGCCGAAACCTGCGCCTCGGTCGCCATGATCTTCTGGGCCGCGCGGATGCTGAACCTGGACCTCGATGGCCAATATGCCGACATCCTGGAGCTGGCCCTTTACAACAACTCCCTCGCGGGCCTGTCGCGCGACGGGACGACCTATTTCTACGACAACAAGCTGGAGAGCGACGGCACCCACCAGCGCTGGGAATGGCACCCCTGCCCCTGCTGCACGATGAACGTCGCGCGCCTCGTGGCCTCGATCGGCGGTTATGTCTTTGGCCTGGCGAAGGACGAGATCGCCGTCCACCTCTACGGCGGAGCCAGCGCCACCCTGCCCGTGGCGGGCGGGCATGCCACGGTGACCGAGACCTCGAATTACCCCTGGGACGGCGCGATCAAGGTTGCCGTCAAATCTGACCGCGCCTTCACGCTTTCCTTGCGCATCCCCTCCTGGGCCCAAGGCGCCACGGCCCGCGTCAACGGCGCCGAAATCCCGGTGACGACCTGTCTCTTATACACATCTGACGCTG
>CAMFIX010000188.1 GCA_945952425.1 uncultured Pseudorhodobacter sp.
CCAGGACCACCGTCACCACATGATCGACGCCGCGGTGATCGGGGCGACCGACCAGGCCACGGTCAAGCGCATCGCCGATATGGCGAAAGAGAATGTCCTGAACGGATTGGAAGAGCTGGCGGGCTCGATCCCGCCGCCCTGGCCCGGGTTTCGCGACGCGCTGAAGACCCTGGTCGACCGCGTCACGGTCAGCCATCGCGGCGACCATGGCAGCGCGGCCCCGGCGACCAAGGGGCGCGACACGACCTCGGGCAAGCTGCACAACGACACGGCCTATGGCCTGACCGACCTGACCCTGAACGGCGTCCCCCTGGTCGTCAACCGCAAGCCGCTCGACAGCCTGACCGCCGCCATGGTCGACAAGATCCGCGACCCGATTCTGGCCAGGCATCTGTCCTTGCTGCTGAAAGACAAAAGCGACAAGGAGGCCAGGGTCGCGCTTGAAGCCTTTCGCGCCCGCCCCGGCCCCTATCGCGGCATCCGCCGCGTGCGGGTGATCGAGCCGGTCGATGTGATCCGCATCGCCGACCGGACGGGCCGCCCCTACAAGGGCTACAAGGGCGACAGCAACCAGTGCTACGAGGTCTGGCGCCTGCCCGATGGCGGGCTGACGGCGCACGTCGTCTCGACCTTCGCCGCGCACCAGGGACAAGAGACCAAGCCCCATCCGGCAGCGAAACGGCTGATGCGGTTTTACAAGGACGACATGGTCCGGCTGGAGGACAGCAAGTTCGGCCCGGTGGTCGCGACGGTCGAGAAGTTCGATCAAAATGGAGGGATCGAACTTGTACCGCATAATGAAAACAATGCCGACAAACGGTACCGGGCCGACAAAAGCGACAGCGTCTTTCTGCGCTTCCGCCCCTCGACCCTTCTCCAATCCGGCGCGCGGCGGGTGATTGTCGATGAACTTGGCCGTATTCGCGACCCGGGGCGGCCAAAACCCTGAATCCCTTTGGAGAGAATCGCGGATTGATCTACCCTTCGGCGCATTGAGATTATCATTGCGCCGGATATTCCCTTGGACCAGATCCTCGACATTTCCCAAGAGGGCCGCCATCTTTCCCGCGACCGCGGCTTTCTGAAAGTCGAATCCGGCGGAGAAGTTCTTGGCCGTATCCCCTTCGATCAAATCGCCGCGGTCATCGTTCATTCCCATGGCATCACCTGGAGCAATTCCCTCCTGGTCGAATTGGCCGACCGCGGCGCCCCGGTCGTGCTTTGCGCGGCCAATCATCAACCCCGCGCCATGCTTCTGTCGCTGGAGGGTCACCATGGTCAGAACGCGCGGATGCGGGCGCAATGGGAGGCCCCGCAGCCGCCTTCGATCCTGCCCGCCTAGCCCGCCACGAAACTCCATCCCGCCGCGCAGATCATCCCCGCGGCCATCGCCCAGATCGACCGGCGCAGCCCCAGCATGACCGCGCAGGCCACGGCGGCCGAGGCTGCCTCGCGCAGGCCGCCGCGCGCCAGCATCGAGGCGACCAGCGCCGCCAGCACGGCCAGCGACAGGTTCTGCAGGAACCGCTCGACCCGCGCCGACATCGGCAGGAAGGCCATGACGATGGGCCCCGCCAGCCGCGTGGCCAGCGTCAGGACAGAGGCGAGCAGGATCGCCGCCCAGGCGGAAAACGGATCAGGCATCGAGAAGGCTCCCAGCGGCGGCACCGGCAAAGGCGCCCGCGATGACGTTCCAGCCGGTGGGAAAAAGATGCAGCGTCAGGACGGCCACAGCCGCTCCGACCACGACCGGCACCAGCTGGGCCGACCGTTTCACCATTCCCGTGACCATGGCGGTCAGGAAACACAGCATCACCACGTCGAAGCCGAACGCGGCCGGGTTGCCGAAGGCCTGCCCCGCCACCGCGCCCACCACGGCGCCGAAGATCCAGGCCGCCCACAGCACCAGCCCGCTGCCCAGCAGAAGCCCCATGTCCCGTGCACCGCCCTTGAAGGCCGCATGGGCGACCGCAAAATTGGCATCGTTCAACAGGGCGACGGTCGGCAGCCGTTGTGCCAGCGGCATCCGGTTGACCCAGGGCGCCAGCGCGGCACCCATCACCACATTGCGCGCATTGATCGCGATCACCGCCAGTGCCAGCGAGCCCCAGGCCACCGTGCCATGCCAGAACTCCAGCGTCGAGAACTGCGCCGAGCTGGAAAAGGCCATGAGGCTGAAGAGGATCGACTGGATGGCGCTCATCCCCTTGGTTCCGGCCACGACGCCGAAGGCGATGCCGAAGGGCACGAAAAAGACCGCGACCGGGGCGAGCTGGACGACGCCTTGCCAGAGGCCGGCCGGGGTCAGGAGAGGCGGGGTCGAAGAGGGCGGGGGGGAGGGCTGTCTAACCATGAAAGGGGTTAGATACGGAGGGTGCTTGCCTGTCAACCCCTTCTCTGGTTAGAATAGCACATGACCTATTCCACCGGCACCCAACTGAAAGCCGTCGCGGGCCGCCTGGCGCTCGATTTCGTCAACACGGCCGACTGGACGCCCATGGGCACGATCCTGAAAGAGCGGATCGTGCGCCTGGATGATCTCACGGTTTGGGCGGGGCAGATGGGGCTTGGCGCGCCCTGGGAGGGCACGCTCGACGCGCTGCGCGACTTTCGCACACAGGTGCGGCGGGCGATCCTGGGGCAGGGCGGGCTGGACGGCGGCCTGCAGCTGGCGCCGCCCGAGGCGCCCTTCGTCCCCTGGCTGCGCCGCCAGTCGTTGCGCGCGCTCGTCACGGCCTCGGCGATTTCGATCTTGGCCGACCCGCGCGAACTTGCGCGCGTCAAGCTCTGTCCCGGCCACGACTGCGGCTGGCTTTTCCTGGACGAGACCAAGAACGCCCGCCGCAAATGGTGCCTGATGGAGGTCTGCGGCAACCGCGCGAAGTCGAGCCGCCATTACGGACGCTCGGTCGGGGAGGCGGATCGGGGCGCGGGGTGGGGGCCGGGAGGGGAACCAGGCGCCACAGGTGCTCGATCCCCCGGGGTGATCCGCCATCGCGGCGGAAAAAGCGCCTGGTCCGGCCAGCGGGCGCTTAGACCTCCACCGTCACCGCCCCCATCGGATGCGAGCAGCAGGCGAGGATATAGCCCTCCGCGATGTCCTCGTCGGTGATGCCGCCATTGTGGACCATATGGACCTCTCCGGCGGTCTTTCTGACCTTGCAGGTGCCGCAAAGGCCGAAGGTGCAGCCCGAGGGGATGTTCAGGCCCG
Organism: uncultured Pseudorhodobacter sp.; assembly: GCA_945952425.1. Taxonomy (GTDB): domain Bacteria; phylum Pseudomonadota; class Alphaproteobacteria; order Rhodobacterales; family Rhodobacteraceae; genus Stagnihabitans. The sequence continues at coordinate 3,212 of CAMFIX010000188.1, forward strand.
ACCGTTTCGCCACTGCCAAGACCGTGTCGGTCTCGGCACAGGCCGCAGTCTTGCCCGAGGCGGCGAAGGTGATCGACGCGGCCGCCTCCGAAGGCGTCACATCGGCCAGCACCGGCTTTTCGGCCTCGGTCGCGACCGCCATGCCGAAGCTTTCCTGGTGATAGCGGGACATGTCATAGCCCAGGCTTTGCAGCATCTCGCGCACGCCCTGCATGAAGGGCTCGGGCCCGCAGCAGAAGACCTCGCGGTCCAGGTAATCGGGCGCCATCAGCCCCAGCATGATCTGGGAAAGCCTGCCGCGATAGCCGGGCCAGGCGCGGAACGGGTCGGGCTCCTCGACCGTAAAGCGCAGCTGCAGCCCCGGCACGCGGTTGGCGAATTGCTCCAGCCTTTCGCGGAAGATGATCTCGGACGGGCGGCGGGCGGCATGGACGAAGACGATGTCGGGCATCTCGCCCGAATCCCAGGCCCAGGTCGTCATCGACATCATCGGCGTGATGCCCGAACCCGCCGAGATGAAGAGATACTTCTTCGCCGGATGCCGATGGAACGAGAAAATCCCCGAGGGCCCATAGGCCTTGATCTTCATCCCCGGCTTCAGGTGATCCAGCATCCAGCGCGTGCCGACCGAATCCTTCTGCGCCTTGACCGTCACGGAAATCGACAGCGGCCGCGAGGGGCTGGAGGAAATCGTATAGGTCCGCTGCACATTCCCGCCCGGCACCGGCAGGTCCAAGGTGATGAATTGCCCCGGCTGATAGTCGAACCACGCCCCCGAAGGGGCGCGGAAGGTAAAGCTCGCCGCATCGGCCACATCGGGCACGACCATGGCGCATTCCAGCCATTCGGCATCAGACCAGGGCTTGGCGGTCCAGTTCTGCTGCATCGCCTTACTCCGCCGCCATCGCGGGACGCGGGGCCAGCCGCTCGGCCATCGTGGCGCAATACCAGTCGACGAACTGGATCACGCCCGACTCCTGCACCGTCGAATAGGGGCCGGGCTCGTAGGCGGGGGAGAGGATGCCGAGCTGGTTCTGCTCGACCACGCGGCGGTCTTCGTCGTTGGTCGCCTCCCAGACCTCGGTCAGGCGGGTCAGGTCGTAGTCGCGGCCCTCCACCGCATCCTTGTGGACCAGCCACGTCGTGGTGACCTCGGTCTCGGTGGGCGAGATCGGCAGGACGCGGAAGTTCAGGACCGAGTCGGACAGGAAGTGGTTCCAGGTGTTGGGATAGTGGAAGAACAAGAGGCTTCCGGCATTGGCGAAGGGCATGCCGGGGATCAGCGGGGCGGCGGCCTTGCCGTCCATCGTATAGCTGACCGCCTCGCCCACGAAGGGAATGCGCACCAGCCGCCATTGCTCGTTGTCGGAAATCAGATAGCGCGAGGGCAGGCCCGCCGCCTCGCAGCGGTTCACATGGGCGGCGCCTTCGGGCGAGGACAGGCTGTCATCGGCGCCCACCAGATCGGGATCGTCGTTGAAGGTGCGGCAAAGCGCGGGGTGAGAGCCCGCGCAGTGATAGCACTCGCGGTTGTTTTCCAAGACCAGCTTCCAATTGCCCTTTTCCACGATGGTCGAGGAATGGGCGACCTTCAGATCCGCCATGCGGTGCGGCGCGGCATAGCGGTCGGCGGCGGCTTGCACGGCCGAGAAATCCGGGGCCTCCTGGGCGAGGCAGACAAAGACCATCCCGGCGGCGACCGCGCAATGCACGGGCTTCAGTCCATGGGCCTTGGGGTCGAAATCGGCCTGCATCGCGCGGGCGTAGAGCAGCTTGCCGTCCAGGTCGAAGGTCCATTGGTGATAGGGGCAGACGATCTTGGGCGCCTGGCCTTCGGGCTTGGCGCAGAGCTTCTGGCCGCGGTGGCGGCAGACGTTATGGAAGGCGCGGACCTGGCCGTCGCTGCCCTTGACCACCACGACCGGGTAATCGCCGATCTGCAGCGTCGCATAGGCGCCGGTCTTGGCCAGCTGGGCGGCGGGCACGGCATAGATCCAGTCGCGATACCAAAGCTGGTCGAGATCGGCGCTGAAGACGCCCGGATCGGTGTAAAGCGCCTGGGTCAGCGCGTGGTTCTTCCGGCGCGCGGCAATCTCGCGGGCGACTTCGGTTTGGGTCAGCATGGCGGCCTCGCTTGCCCGGCAGCCCCGCCGGGTCTTTGGCTGGAAAACGCGCGCGGACAAGGACATGCGCGGGCACGGCCCGCCACACGCCCGCCTGCCCGCCGCAGGTGACGACATTCGCAAGGCTGGTTTCCGGGCTTGCGGAAGAGGGCTTTGCGGGCCCCGGCGCGACACCTTCCCAGGCTCCTCCCAGTGGTCTTGTCGCGCCTTCTACCGTCACCGTTGCGGGGGCAGCTCTGGCTTCGCACCAGCTTCCCAATTCTCCACCGTCGCCGATGGCACCTTGCAAGCGGCAGCACATCACGGCGCCGGATGTCGCGACAGTCCATTTCCGACATCGCCGGGCGCGAAAGGGACATCTGTCCCTTTGCCCCGGCGGGCTGCCCGAAAATCAGGCAGAAGGCTCAGCTGCGCAGCGACAGCCAGAGCTTGACGTTCTCGGAAATCGGCAGGCCCGGTCCGTTCACCCCATCCGCCGTGCGCGTGTCGGCGGCATAGCGCTTCAAGACCTCGGTCACCGCGGGGCCCGGAAGGTCGGCGAGGCTCATGAGCAGAAGCGTCGTGTCGTTGCCGTCCTTGGTGGCGGCGATCTTGTCGGCCAGGGCCTCCAGCGCGCCGGGTTCGTCCAGGCTGGCGAGGTAAAGGTAGTAATCCCAGGTCTCGGCATCGCGGCGGGGCGAGGCGAAGGACCAGTCGATGCCGACCCGGCCCTTCAACGCATCGCGGATGTCGATGCCGGTATAACGCAAGCCCAGGAAATAGTTGAAAGAAATGTCGCCCTGATAGGGCATCCGCAGATAGGCCTCTTCGATGCGGGCTTTCTGGGCGGGGTCCAGCATGCGCGCGTAAGCCGCCCCCGCGTTGCAGAAGAGGCCGAAGACCTGCAGATCGGCCCCGGGCGTCAGCCCCCGGGCGACCCCGCCCAACCCCG
>CAMFIX010000189.1 GCA_945952425.1 uncultured Pseudorhodobacter sp.
GGTTTCACACCCCTCCAGACCTCCCCGTGGGATATTTGAGCCAGTATGAAAGGGGAAGGGGCGCGGTGTTAGGTTGCGCCTGCCGGGCACGCTAGGGCGTGGCGAGCAGCCAGTCGCCGGGGCCGGTCAGGGTCAGCGTCAGGGTCTGGCTCTCCGGCAGGGTCACGGTGCAAAGGACGCCCGGGCTCGTCGAGGCGTCCTCGCAGAGCACGGTGCCATCCGGGGCGGCGAGGGTGAAGGCCGGGGCGCCGGACAGGCGGAGGAGGCCGATCTGCACCGGGTCTCCACCGGGCAGCGCCAAAGCAAAGCTTTGCGCGCCCTTCTCCTGGTGCATCGCGCTGACGGTCAACAGGGCGGGCGGCGGCGGGATCTCGGACGCGGCATCGGCGATGGCCTCGCGGAGCGCCGAATCCTCGGGGGCGAGCTGGCGGGCGGTCTCGTAAAGCGCCGCGGGGTCGAGGCTGCCGGGCAAAGGCGTTGCCGTCGCAGGATCGGGCACCGTGGCGCTGGCCTGCAAGTCGGCGGGGCTGGGCGTGGGCGTCTTGGCGCCGGCCTTGGGGTCGGCGGGTTTGGCGGCTTTCTTCGGGGGCGGGGGCTCTACCGCCGTCAGCCGTCCCTCCGCCAGCTGCAGCCCCTGCATCAGCCGCGCCGCCGCCATCAAGAGCACCGGGTCGCGGTCGGCCTGGCCGAGCTCGGCCAGCCGATGCGCCGTCACCAGGCGGGAGGCGGGGCCCTCGGCCAGGGCGGGGGTGGCAAGCAGGCAAAGGGCAAGGACGAAGCGCATGGGCCCTTCCTGCCCGATCCGCGCCGGAAAGAGAAGCCATTCGCGGGCCCCGTGCCGCTTGGGCGGGCTTGCGGTTGCGGCGGGGCAGGGGCAAACAGGGGCAAAGAGGTGCCCCATGCAGACGACGACCCGCGAGATCCTCGACCGGCTGATCGGTTTCGACACGGTCAGTTCCAACCCGAACAGGGCGCTGATGGATTATGTCGCGGGGCTTCTGGGCGCCCATGGCATCGCGGCGCAGCTGATCCCGGACGCCACGGGGGCCAAGGCCAACCTTTACGCCTCGGTCGGCGAGGGGGCGGGGGTCATGCTCTCGGGCCATACCGATGTCGTCCCGGTCGAGGGCCAGGCCTGGACGAAGGCGCCCTTCCAGCTGACCGAGGCCGAGGGGCGGCTTTACGGCCGCGGCACCGCCGACATGAAGGGCTTTTGCGCTGCGGCCATCGCGGCGATGATCGCGGCCTCCAGGCGGACGCTGAAGACGCCTTTGCACCTGGCGCTGTCCTATGACGAGGAAATCGGCTGCATGGGGGTGCGCTCGCTCGTCACGATGCTGGAGGGTGCCCCCGTCCGTCCGCGGTTCTGCATCGTGGGGGAGCCCACGGGGATGCAGGTTGCGACCGGCCACAAGGGCAAGGTCGCCTTGCGCGCCACCTGTCATGGCCGCGAGGGGCACTCGGCGCTGGCCCCCCTCGCCCTGAACGCCCTGCATCTGGCGGCGGAGTTCGTGGGCGCCCTGCGCGCCGAGCAGGCCGAGATCGCGGCCCAAGGGCATAGGGACGGCGATTACGACGTGCCCTATACCACCGTCCATGTCGGCAAGATGTCGGGCGGGGTGCAGGTGAACATCGTGCCGAACCGCGCGACTTTGGACTTCGAGATCCGCTCTTTGGCAGAGGACGACCCTTCCGCCATCATCGCCCGCCTGCAGGAGCGGGCGGCGGCGATCGTGGCGGGTTACCCCGATTTCCCCGAGGCCGCCATCGTGATCGAGCGGCTTTGGGATTACCCGGGCCTCGGCACCTCTCCGGGTGCCGAAGTGGTGAATTTCGTCAAAAGCCTGACCGGCGGCAATGGCACGATCAAGGTGGCCTTTGGCACCGAGGGCGGGCTGTTTGACGCCCGGCTCGGGGTGCCGACGGTGATCTGCGGGCCGGGCTCGATGGCGCAGGGCCACAAGCCGGACGAATATGTCAGCCTGGAGCAGATGGCGCGCTGCGAGGCGATGCTGGGGGCGCTGCTGGAGCGGCTGGAGCGGCGTCTGTTATCGAGCTTTGCCGCCTCTGCGACCTGGCGGCCCTGGGGTTCGACGATGTGATCGACGTGCGGGCGCCGGCGGAATTTGCCGAGGACCATCTGCCCGGCGCGATCTCTTTGCCGGTGCTGAGCGATGCCGAACGCGCCCGGGTCGGCACGATCTATAAACAGGAGAGCCCGTTCCGCGCCCGCAAGATCGGCGCGGCTTTGGTGGCCCGCAATGCGGCGCGCCATATCGAAGAGGTCTTGGCCGACCGCCCCGGCGGCTGGCGGCCCCTGGTCTATTGCTGGCGCGGCGGGCAAAGGTCGGGGAGTTTCGCGCTGATCCTCGGCCAGATCGGCTGGCGGGTGGAGACGCTGAAGGGCGGCTACAAGGCCTGGCGCGGGCTGGTGGTGCGGGAGCTTTACGACACGGCCGTCCGGGCGCCGGTCGTGGTGCTGGACGGCGATACCGGCACGGCCAAGACGGCGGTGCTGGGGCGGCTGAAGGCGATGGGGCATCAGGTGATCGACCTGGAGGGTTTGGCGCACCACCGGGGCAGCCTGTTCGGCGGCCTGGGGGCGCAGCCCTCGCAGAAGGCCTTCGAGGGGGCGCTGGCGATGCAGCTGGCGGCGCTGGACCCCGCGCGGCCGGTGCTGGTGGAGGCCGAAAGCGCCAAGGTCGGCGATCTGCGCCTGCCGCCCAGGCTGTGGGCGGCGATGGCGGCGGCGCCAAGGGTGGTGATCGAGGCGCCCCTGCAGGCGCGGGCCGATTACCTGGCGCGGGCCTATGCCGATGTGACCGAGGACCGCGCCCGGCTCTTCCAGGTGATCGGCCAGCTGAAACCCTTCCACGCGCGGGAGGTGGTCTCGGCCTGGCTCGACATGGCAGAGACCGGGGATTTCAAGGGCTTGGCCGAGGGGCTGATGGCGGGCCACTACGATCCGCGGTATCAGAAGCACCGCGAGCGGGGGGCGGCGCCCGTGGCGGTGCTGCGGGCGGAGGTTTTGGACGAGGCGGGGGTGGAGGCCTTGGCGGTAGGGGTTTCGGAGGCCTTGGGCGGAGAGCGGGGGGACCCCTCCCCCCGAGCCCCCCTGCTCAGGGGCTTTCACAGCCCCTGATAACCCGGTGGGATATTTTTGAAATGATGAAGGGGCAAGGAGCACGGCGCCTTGCTTTCAGACTTGCCGAAATACGCAAGACCTCGCTTTCAATTTGGCCAAAATACTCACGGGGATTTTCAAGGGGGCCGTGGCTCCCTTGAAGCAGGGGGTCCGGGGGGGGGCAGCCCCCCGGCTACCCGACCACCACCGCAGGCGCCCCCGCCTCCACCACCCCGATCACCGCCGCCGCATCTCCGCCCGCCCGCAGCGCGGCCAGCAGCCCCGGGGCCAAAGCCGCCGGCACCGCCGCCAAGAGCCCGCCGCAGGTCTGCGGGTCGAACAGTAGCCGCGCGCGGGGCGCGGTCAAATCGCCCGTCACTCGCCCCAGCACCGCAGCCCGGTTGGCGGGCTCCAGCGAGGAGCCCTCGCCCATCGCGGCCAGCAGCTCTGCCCCCGGCAAAAGCGGCACATCGGCCAGCGCAAGCCGCGCCGAGGTGCCCGAGGCCTCCAGCATCTCCACCAGGTGGCCCAAAAGCCCGAAGCCCGTCACATCGGTCATCGCATGGGCATGGGGCGCCAGCACCGCCGCCGCCGCGCCATTGCCGCGGCCCATAGCGGCAAGGCAGCCCGCCACGATCTCGCCCAGCAGGGCGCCTTTCGGACGGGCCATCGCCATCTCGGCCGCGAGGATCGTGCCCGAGCCCAAAGCCTTGGTCAGGATCAGCACATCCCCCGCCCGCGCGCCCGCCTTGGTCACGGCCCGCGGGCCAAGCCCCGTGACGGTGAAGCCCACCACCAGCTCGGCCCCCTGCGCGGTATGGCCGCCGACCAGGTCCGCCCCGGCGGCGCCAAAGACCTCGGAAGCGCCAGCCATCACCTCCGACAGCATCCGCGCCTGCAAGGCCTCCGACCCGCGCGGCAAGGTGATCTGCGCCAGGGCCACCTGCGGCGTGGCCCCCATCGCCCAGATGTCGCCCAAGGCATGGACCGCCGTCAGCCGCCCCATCCGCCGCTCGTCGCCGGTGAAGGCGCGCAGGTGGTCGGTCGTCAGCACCTGCACCCCGCCCACGACCTTGAGCACCGCCGCATCGTCGCCCGGGCCGGTCAAAACCTCGGGCCTGCGCGCCGCGGGCAGGTCCAGCGCCCGCAGCGCCCCCGCGCCGACCTTGCCGCCGCAGCCGCCGCAAAGCGGCCGCGGCCCCATCGCCTCGGCGAGGCCCAGCACCTGCGGCACCTGCGGCGCCATCGCGGGAAAATCCCCGAACATCGCCATGAAGCGCCGGTCGATGCGGTCTTTCCAGGTCCAAAGCGCGGGGCCCTGCAGGACGCCGCCCCATTTCTCGGCCAAGGCGGATTTGCGGCCCAGCGAGACCAGCTTCAGGTAATCGCGCTGCGGCGCGAAGGCGCGCGGGGCGCTGCCGGTCAGGGCGGCCCGCAGGTTGTGCCAGAGGACCGGCGCCGCGCGGACGGCAAAGACCCCGGCCTTGGGCCGCGGCGCATGGGGTAGATGCACGCAATCGCCCGCGGCAAAGATCGCCGGGTCCGAGCTTTGCAAGTGCCGGTCGACGGCCACGAAGCCTTCGTGCAGCGCAAGACCCGTCTCGGCCAGCCAGGCCTGCGGCCGGGCGCCCGCCACGGTCAGGGTGAAGTCGCTGGCCAAAAGCCGCCCGTCCTGCAGCCGGACCGCGCCGGGCAGGGTCTCGACCGGGGTCGCGGTCAGCAGCTCGACCCCCGCCGCCGTCAGCGCCTGCAGCAGCGCCGCGCGGGCCCGGGTCGGCAGGGCGGCCAAGGGCCCGCCGCGGTCGATCAGCGTGACCCTGGGGGCCAGCGCGCGCAAGCGATGGGCCGAGGCGAGGGCGAGCTCCACCCCGCCCAGCCCCGCGCCGATGATCGCAACCCGGGCGCCCTGACCCACGCGCGCCACGAAATCCTCCCAGGCGGCGGCATAGGCGCCCAGCGGCTTGGCGGAAAAGGCATGTGCCCCTAGCTCCGGCAGGTCGGACGTGATGCCGATGTCCAGCGAGGCGAGGTCATAGGCCAGGGGCGCCCGCCCCGCCAGCCGCAAGAGCCTGGCCTCTCGGTCGATCCCCGTCACCCGGTCCTGGATCAGCCGCGCCCCGGCCCGGCGGGCCAGGCGCACCAGGTCGATCAGCATCTCCTCCCGCGCATAATGCCCCGCGATCAGGCCGGGCAGCATGCCGGTATAGGGCACGACCGGGGCCGGATCGACCAGGGTCAGACGCACGCCGGGCAGGGGCGCCATCGCCCACTTCTGCAGCACCAGCGCATGAGCATGCCCGCCTCCGACGAGGACGACATCCTGCACGAGGGGCCATGGCGCTTGCATGGCCCGACCCTAGCCGAACCCATCCGGCGTTGCCATGGGGCGCGGGCTCCGTTACCCCTTGCCCATGTCGCAACGCCCGCGGATCGAGGTCAAGCAGAGCCTGCGCCTGAAGCTCACCACCGGGCTTCAGACGGCGATCGAGGTCTTGCGGATGGATGCGCCGACGCTGGCCCGCCACCTGGAAGAGCAGGCGGCCGAGGTGCCGGGGCTGGTCGTGCGCCCGCCCCAGCCGCGCGACTGGCTGCCGCGCTGGACCGGCGTCTTCGGGGAGGCGCCCGAGGTCGCCGCCGCCGCGCCCTCGCTGATGGCCCATGTCGCGGGTGAGATCGACCGGCGGATCAAGGGCGCGGGGCCGCGGCGGATCGCTTTGGCCCTGGCCGAGGCTTTGGGCCCCGCGGGCTGGCTGGAGCGCCCGGTCGCCGCCATCGCCCGCGAGCTGGGCGTGGCGGTGGCCGTGGTCGATGCGGTGCTGCGCCAGTTGCAAGAGATGGAACCCACGGGGATTTTCGCCCGCGATCTGTCGGATTGCCTGCGGCTGCAGGCGGTTGAGGCGGGGGTGCTGGATGGCGTGATGGCGCTGATCCTGTCGCGGCTGGACCTGCTTGGCCGGGCCGATTTCGCGGGGCTCGCCCGGCTGGCGGGGGTGGAGGAGGCCGATATCCTCGCCCGGTTCCGCACGATCCGCACGATGAACCCCAAGCCCGGCGCCAGTTTCGACGACCGCGCCGCGCCGCACCTACGCGAGCCCGACCTCGTGCTGCGCAAGGGAGAGGATTGGGA
>CAMFIX010000190.1 GCA_945952425.1 uncultured Pseudorhodobacter sp.
GAAAACGGTCGCGATCTATGTTGCGGGGCGGAATTCCCGGCTTTTTCAAGTGGCTAGCCATATCTCTTACGCCTTGCGCGTGGCGCTGATCTTCCACGAAACCCGTCGGCAGCTGGGCAAGAGGCTGCCGATGCGCATCGCTCCGCCGGTCGATTGCGGGGCGATGGAGAAGGGTGACGTCGTGGCCTGGCTGCGAGCGCGGACCTATGCGATGGGCGAGGTGGGCGGGCTGGTGGCGGAGGACGAATTCACCTTCCCGGCGCGGATTCAGGTCTGAAGCCCCTTTGCGGCGGCCTTCAACGCTCGGGTCAGGGGCGCGAGGGCGGCGCCGGTCAAGCGGTTGAATTGCCAGTATAAAGGCACGTCCAGCGCGGTGCCGGGCGCGAGTTCGACCAGGGCGCCACTCGCAAGATGCGGGGCGGTCAGCTGGTCGGGGTTCATGCCCCAGCCGAGGCCCTGCAGACAGGCGGCGACGAAGCCTTGGCTGGAGGCAAGCCTATGGCAGGGAAGGGAAAAACGCTGGCCGGTCAATCGGGCGGCCCAGGTCTCTTGCAGGCTGTCCTTGTCGTTGAACCGCAGCGAGGGGGCGCGGGAGAGCGTCTCGACCGTCAGTTCGGGGAACCAGCGGGCCGCGAAGCCAGGGGCGCAGGTGGCGCGGTAGCGCAGGGCGCCCAACGCGACAGTGTCGCAGCCCTGCAGCGGGCCGGGATGCGAGGTGATGGCGCCCACCACCTCGCCAGCGCGCAGCAGGGCCTGACTGTGGTCCTGGTCGTCGATGACGATGTCGAACAGCAGCCCCTCGGTCGCGGCAAGCGCGGGCATCACCCAGGTCGCGAGGCTGTCGGCGTTCAGCGCGATCCGGGTGACGGCGGGGCCGGCGGGCAGGTGCAGCTCGGCCGCAAGCGATTGTTCCAGAAGGGTGATTTCCTCGTGATGTCGCACCAGGCGCAGGCCGGTCGGCGTGGCTGTGCAGGGTTGGCCGCGACGGATCAGCAGAGTTCCGGCGGCCTCTTCCAGCGCCTTGACGCGCTGCGAGATGGCGGAGGGGGTGACGCCGATCTCGGCCGCGGCGAGGTCGAAGGCGCCGCGGCGGTGAACGGCGGCGAGGGCGGCGAGTTGGGCGGGGTCGAACATCAGCAGAGCTTCATCCGGCAAAGAAAGATTAACTTGATTGAAGCCGCGGCGCCGTGCAGGTCAAGCGAGAACCGCGTCGAGGCGCGGCGATCCTGCTCTGCCGATGAAAACCCATAGCTGTCAGGTTATGGGTCTATATCCTCCGCCACCCAAGTCATGAGATCCGAATGCTGACCGCGCTAATCCAGGGCTATCTCACCAGCCTGAGCTTGATCCTCGCCATCGGGGCGCAGAACGCTTTCGTGCTGCGGCAGGGTATAAGGCGCGAGCATGTCGGCGCGGTGGTGGCGGTCTGCGCGGCCTCGGATGCGGTGCTGATCGCGGCTGGAGTGGCGGGGTTCGGGACGGTGACGGGCTGGCTGCCCTGGCTGGTGCCGGCGATGCGCTGGTTCGGGGCGGCCTTCCTGCTGTGGTACGGCGCGCTGCGCTTCCTTGCCGCGCGGAAAGGGGGTGAGGCTTTGCGCCCCGCGGATGCTACCCCGGCGCCGCTGCGCGAGGTCTTGGCGACCTGCCTGCTGCTCACCTGGGCCAATCCGCATGTCTACCTGGATACGATGGTGCTTTTGGGTTCGCTTTCAACGCATTATGCTCCGAACCAGGCGCCATTCGGCCTCGGCGCCGCGGCCGCCTCTTTCAGCTTTTTCGCTGCCCTCGGCTTTGGTGCTCGCCTTCTGGCCCCCCTCTTTGCCAGGCCCCGTGCTTGGGTCATCCTTGAAATCGTCGTCGGCCTGACGATGTGGATCATCGCCCTTACCCTGCTCCTTGGCTGATTTCACGGGTCCAAAAATATCCACGAGGTTTCCAAAGGGTTCGCCACTGGTTCAAGAAACAAGTGGCATGGTGCTCCCCTTTGGCGAGGGGGCCCGGGGGGGCGAGCAGCCCCCGGCTTGCCCCGTTGCGCCACCCCTCCCCCCAGCGCGCGCAACGGTTACCGGCTTTTTAACCCTTTTCCCTAGCCTTCCGGGTCAATGCATTCCTCGGAGGTTTCCATGGCGACCAAGACGGCCCTGCAACTCTTGCCTTACCTGCAGCCCTCCCAGGCGCAGAAACATGTCACGTACAATGCCGCGATCCAACTTCTGGACGTGCTGGTCCAGACCTCGGCCGAAAGCCGATTTCTGACCGCGCCGCCGGTCTCGCCGGTGGCGGGCGACAGTTACATCGTCGGCAATGGCGCCACGGGCGACTGGACGGGCGAGGACAAGGCCATCGCGGTCTACAACGGCTCGTTCTGGGATTTCTACGAGCCCAAGACCGGCTGGCGCGTCTGGGTGCAGGCCGAGGGCGCCGAGGCGGTCTTCGACGGCACCGACTGGACGACTTCGGCCGACCGGCCCGAGCGGGTGGCGCAGCTGGGCATCTCGACCGATCCGGACGACACCAACCGCCTGGCGGTTTCGTCCGATGCCAGCCTTTTCAACAATGCCGGCGCCGGGCACCAGATGAAGATCAACAAGGCGGGGTCTGCCAACACCGCCTCGATCCTGTTCCAGACCGGCTTTTCGGGCCGGGCCGAGATGGGGACGGTCGGCAACGACAATTTCGTGCTGAAGGTTTCGCCCGATGGCACGACCTTCCTGACCGGGCTGACGATCGAGGCCGCGACGGGGCGGCTGGTTGCGGCGCATGGGGTCAAGATCACCCCGGTCGCGGGCGATCCCGCGGCGCCGGAGAATGGCGACATCTGGTACAATTCCACCACCGGCAAGCTGCGCATCCGGCAGGGAGGCACGACGGTCAACATCATCGACCTCGCCACCGGGGCCGAGCAGACCGGCAACAAGGGCCTGCCCAACGGCTATGCCAGCCTCGATTCGGCCGGGCGGGTGCCTGCGACGCAGCTGCCCTCTTACGTCGATGACGTCATCGAGGGCGCGACGCTTTCGGCCTTTCCGACCACGGGCGAGACCGGCAAGATCTATGTCACGCTGGATACCAACAAGACCTGGCGCTGGACGGGCAGCACCTATGTCGAGATCTCGCCGGGGCCGGGCAATACCGACAGCCTGACCGAGGGCTCGACCAACCTTTACTTCACCTCGGCCCGGGTGACGGGGACGACGCTGACGGGCTTTACCCCCGCCGCCAGCCGCACCGCGATCACGGCCAGCGACACGGTGATCTCGGCGCTGCAGAAGACGCAGAAGTACCACGCCGACCTGTCGGCCGTGGCCTTCAGCGGCACCTATGCCGACCTGGCCGCCAAGCCCACGACGATCGCGGGCTTCGGCATCACCGATGCGGTCGACATGGGCTCGACCCAGACGATCACCGGCAACAAGACCTTCTCGGGCACGGTCTCCTTCACCGGCAACCAGACCGTGATCGACAGCTCCTTCCAGCTGCGCGACAATTTCGACCAGACCAAGCGCTTCCAGTTCGAGATTTCCGGCGTCACCACGGGCACGACGCGGACCCTGACCGTGCCGGATGGCAACGGGATGCTGGTGCTGGGCGAGGAGGATTTCGCGACGCGGGCGGCTTTCGTCACTTGGGCCAGCGGGCGGACGATCACCACGGGGCGGATCATCAACGCGGCGGGCCACAGCTGGCGCTATACCGGCTCGGGCACCGTGATCCCCGACCTGCCGGGCTGGGTGCCCAACGGCATCGCCTCGGCGGTGCATTGGGGGGCCGATCTGACCGGGACCACCTCGGCCATCACGGCGGTCTCGCAGCTGCTGGACTATGTGAACGCGCAGGGCGGCGGCGTGGCGCGGCTGCCGGCGGGGACGTATCTCTGGCCGGGCGGGCTGCAGAAGCAGGGGCTGAACAATGTCGTGCTGGAGGGCGAGGGCAACCGGACCAAGCTGCAGCGGCAGGGCAACCAGACGGCTGCGATCCGCTTCTGGGGTGGCGCGAACAACCGCATCCGGCGCATCCTGATCGAGTGCGGCGGGTATGGCGGGCGCGGCTTCTTCATCCAGGACCGCTTCACGGGCGTCGAGGATTGCGAGTGCAACAACTGCCCCGACCGCCCCTTCGGCATGCAGGGCGGCGGCGATACGACCTGGGGGCTGGACAGCGCCGGGCGCACCTCGGATGACAGCGGCTTCACCACTGCGACCTTCTTCCCGTTGGGCTGCTGGTTCGAGGGCTGCCGGGTGTCGCGCACCGGATCGACTGCCTTCAGCCAGAAGCAGATGCACCATTCCCGCATCACGCGCTGCTACTGCGAGAACGTCTATTCCGAGGGCATCACCATCGACCGCTGCGACTATTCGGTGATCACCGGCAACACGCTGATCAACGTCTCGCTGATCGACACCAACCAGTTCCCTGACCTGGACGCGGGCACGGGCTTCCTGCTGGTCGGCGGCGGCGGCGTGGGCGGCGTGGGCATCGACGGGGCGACGGGCTCGCGCTTTGCCAAGAACACGATCATCGGGGTGCAGAACAACACCGCGGTGAGGAACAACCGGATCAAGGCGGCGATCAACCTGGTCAACAACATCCAGGCGGCGAACGGCATCCAGGTCGAGGGCAACTACATCTCGGATGCCAAGACCGGGGTCTGGCTGAAGGGCACGGTCTCGGGGGCGGCGGGCAACAACTTCCGCCATATCATCACCGAGAATGTCTTCGATTCGATCGGCACCGCGGTCGGAACCGGCAGCGCCCAGTTCGGCGCGATCTGGATCGACGCGGGATGCACCGACAGCATGATCTCGGGCAACACCCAGATCGGCGGTAGCCCGTTGATCCAGGGCTATGTCGGGTCGAACCTGATCGACGTGCAAGACACCGAGCTGCCCTATCTGATCCCGCCCTCGGGCGAGTATATCATGACGGGCAACGGGGCAGGGGCGACGCTTGGCACCATCTCGGGCTCGGCGGGGCGGATCGACCTTTACCCCTTTGCGCCGCGGCTGGATACGCCGATCACCGGCTTTGCGGTGAACGTGACGACGGGGGTTGCCTCGGCCGTGGGCAAGATCAGCGTCTTCGACTGCGACCAGTATGGCAGGCCGAACAACCTGCTGTATGAATCGGGCGACTTCGACTTTTCCAGCATCGGCGTGAAGTCGAATGCGATCAACATGCTGTTGCGCCAGGACAAGACCTATTGGCTGGGGCTGCGGCACTCCTCGACGGCGACGGTCTCGGCCATGGCGAGCACGGCGGCGATCGACATCAACGGCGGGACGCCGACGACGACCGCCCGCAAGAGCGTCCGGCGCACCACGACCTATGCGACGGCGCTGCCCAGCACCTGGGGCTGGAACTCCAGCGAGATCAACGCCTCGGCGCCGCCGATGATCTGGCTGAAGATGTAACGAAAAGACCCGGCACCGCGAGGCGCCGGGTCTTTTTCTTGCCGGATCAGAGGGTTCAGGCCGCAGCCTTGGCCTTCAGCACGTCCTTCTTGATCGCCAGGGCGTCGTCGGACAGCTCGGCATCCTTGGCCTTCAGCAGATAGGCGTCCAGGCCGCCGCGGTGGTCGACCGAACGCAGCGCCGCCGCGGTGATGCGCAGCTGGAAGCTGCGGCCCAGCGTGTCCGAAATCAGGGTGACTTCGTTCAGGTTGGGCAGGAAGCGACGCCGGGTCTTGTTGTTGGCGTGGCTGATCTTGTTGCCGGACATCGGGCCTTTGCCCGAGAGTTCGCAGACGCGCGACATCGTGGTGTTCCTTCGTGTGTCAAGACGAGAACACCGCCCACGGGCGGCGTCCGAATTCGATTGATGGTCGCTTAAGCGGAATCACCCGGAAGGTCAAGGGTGTCGCGCGCGATCTCGCGCAGAAGGGCGGCGGCGGCCTCTTCGGGCAGGCGCCCCGCCGCGACCTCGGCGCCAAGCGCCTGCAGCCGGCCGCGCACCCCGGGACGCGCCAGCACCGCCAGCAACCCCTGCCGCACCTCTTCCTCGAACCAGTGCCGCGCCTGGGCCGCCCGGGCCGCCGCCCAATGGCCCTCGGCGCGGCGCCAATCGGACAGACGGGTGATCGCCCCCCAGGCCGCCTCCAGCCCCCGCCCCTCCGCCGCCGAGACCGCCAGCGCCGCCGGATAGCCCGGCGGGTCTTGCGGGCGGTGTCGCATCAGCCGCAGCGCCCCGGCATAATCGGCCAGCGTCCGCTCGGCCGCCGCGCGCAGCTCGCCATCCGCCTTGTTGATCAACAG
>CAMFIX010000191.1 GCA_945952425.1 uncultured Pseudorhodobacter sp.
GCACCGCGGTCGAGCTGGCCAGGATCAGGTCGTTGCCGTCGTCGCCGTAAAGCGCCGCATTGCCGCCGCCCGTCAGCGTGTCGTTGCCGTCGCCGCCGTAAAGCCGGTCGCTGTCGCCGCTGCCGACGAGGCTGTCGTTGCCCGTCTCGCCATACAGAACATTGGTGCCGAGCCCGCCCGTGAGCGTGTCGTTGCCATCGCCGCCGTAAAGCGTGTCGTTGCCGTCGCCGCCGTCCAGGCTGTCGGCCTCGCTGCCGCCGTAAAGCCCGTCGTTGCCCGCCCCGCCCGACAGCGTGTCAGTGCCCGCCCCGCCCAAGAGCGTGTCGTTGGCAAGCCCCCCGGTCAGCAGGTCGTCGCCCGTGCCGCCATCCAGCCGGACGGCAAAGCTGCCGCCGGTCAGCGTGTCATTGCCGTCGTCGCCGTAAAGCGATCCGCTGGCGGCGGTGCCGTTCAGGGAATCGTCGCCGAGCCCGCCGTAAAGGCTGTCGTTGGTGCCGCCCGCGGTCAGCGTGTCGTTGCCGTCGCCGCCGTAAAGAAGGTTGGTGCCCGCGCCGCCGTCCAGCCGGTCGTTGCCGATCTGGCCGTAAAGCGTGTCGTTGCCCGTCCCGCCATAGATGAGGTCGTCGCCCGTCCCGCCGTCCAGGTAATCGGCTCCGGTGCCGCCTGTCAGGCTGTCGTTGCCGGCATCGCCGAAGACCCGGTCGTCGCCCGCCCCGCCGCCCATCGTGTCATTGCCGTCGCCGCCATAGACCAGGTCGTTGCCGTCGCCGCCATCGCCCTGGTCGTCGCCCGTCCCGCCCGTCAGCGTGTCGTTGCCGCCATCGCCCGAAAGCGTGTCATTGCCCGCCCCGCCGTCCAGGCTGTCATTGCCATCGCCGCCATAGGCCGTGTCGTTGCCTGCCCCGCCCAGCACGACATCGTCGCCCGCATCGCCGTAAAGACTGTCGTTGCCGTCGCCGCCATCCAGGCTGTCGTTGTCGTTGCCGCCATAGGCCGTGTCGTTGCCCGCCCCGCCCGCCAGGCTGTCGTTGCCGACATCCCCGCTCAGCCAGTCGTCGCCCGCATCGCCCGACAGCGTGTCATCGCCCGAGACGCCGTAAAGCGTGTCGTTGTCATTGCCGCCGTAAAGCGCATCGCTGCCCGCATCGCCCGACAGCGTGTCGGCCCCGTCCGCGCCGTAAAGCGTGTCGTTGCCGTCGCCGCCGGTGACCGTGTCGTTGCCGGTGCCCGCGTCGATGGCATCGTCGCCCTTGTCGCCGGTGATCGTGTCGTCGCCCGTGCCGCCCAGGATGCTGTCGTTGCCGTCGCCACCCGCCAGGCTGTCGTTGCCCGACCCGCCGTCCATCGTGTCATTGCCGGTGTCGCCCTGCACCGTGTCGTCGCCGCCGTCGCCCTGGATGTAATCGTCGCCCGTGCCGCCATAGACCTGGTCGTTGTCGGCCCCGCCATAAAGGCTGTCGTTGCCGCCGTTGCCATAGATGCTGTCGTTGCCGGCATTGCCCCAGATGACGGTCGTATAGACATCGCCCGGCGCGGTGCCCTGGTTGTCGCTGCCGATGAGCTTGTCGCCATAGGCCGAACCCGAGATGCCGTCGATGCCGCTGCCGATGACATCGCCCTGCGCATCCCCGCCCGAGGCATTGCCGTTGCTGAGATCGACCACCACCGCGGCATTCGAGGCGGAGTAATCGACGACATCCAGCCCCGCGCCGCCGTAAAGCGTATCGGCCCCGGTGCCGCCCACGAACCAGTCGTTGCCTGCCCCGCCGTAAAGCGCATTGCCGCCGGTGCCGCCTGCCAGCGTGTCGTCGCCATTGCCGCCGAACAGCGTATCCGCCCCCGCGCCGCCGCTCAGGCTGTCGTTGCCATCGCCCCCGGTCAGCGTATCGGCGCCCGATCCGCCCAGCACCGTATCGGCCCCCGCCCCGGCACTGGCATTGACCCCGACCGTCGTCGCGGTGGCGTCGATCTTGTCGTTGCCTGCGCCGGTCGTCACCGCCTCGATCGAGGTGAACTGGCTCGACCCGCCCGTGCCCGAGGCCGTGCCCGCCCCGTTGCCCGAGAAGGTGACCGTCATCCCGCCGGTCTGTTCCCCGCCATCCAGCGTGTCGGTGCCGAGCCCCCCGTCGATGCTGTCGCCCGAGGACCAGATCAGCCGATCGTTGCCATCGCCGCCGTACAAGGTGTCATTGCCGCTATCGCCCGACAGGGTGTCATTGCCGGCATCGCCGTAAAGCACATCGTTGCCGTCGTCGCCCTCGATGCTGTCGTTGTCGGCCCCGCCATAGACCGTGTCATTGCCGTTGCCGCCGAAAAGGGTGTCGTTGCCGGCCTCGCCATACAAAAGGTCGTTGCCGTCGTCGCCCGCAAGGCTGTCGTCGCCCGTGCCGCCATAGGCCGTGTCGTCGCCCGTGCCGCCATAAAGGCTGTCGTTGCCCGCCTCGCCATAAAGGCTGTCGTTGCCTGCGTCGCCCGTCACGCTGTCGTTGCCGTCGCCGCCATAGACCGTGTCGGCGCCGAGCCCCGCATTCACCGTGTCGTCGCCCGCCCCGGCGCGGATGTAGTCAGCGTTCGACCCGTCCAGCCCGTCGTTGTTGTCGACGAAATCCGAGCCATTGGCCTTGGGCTCGACATAAGAGGCGTTGATGAGGTCGTTGCCCGCCGTGCCGTCGACATAGCCATCGTCCCAGGCCGTGAAATAGCGGCTGGGCGCCATGCCGACATAGGTGGACTGCCCCCCGGTCAGCCCGTTGATGGTCACCGACTGGATCGGCTTGGCCTCATAGACCCTGGTGTCGGCGTTATAGACCTGCTCGGGCACGAGGAAGAGGTTGCCGAGGTCGTCCTGCGCCACCACGGCGGTGACGGTGCCGGTCGTGCCGTCGGTATAGGTGACGGTCGCGTCATAGATCGCGCCGCCGTCGAAGTGATAGGTCTGGCTGCCCTGGCCGATATTGGTGACGAATGTATCGTCCGACCCGCCCGAGGCGGTGTCGTTGTTGATGTCGAGCTCGCCCGCGACGCCGCCATTGTCCTGCATCGTGGCGGAGGTGATGTGGTTCTTCAGCGGATCGTTGGCCGTGCCGAAGCTATGCCCCACGAGGGCCGAGGCATTCTCGCTGTCCGAGTTGCCTTCCGTCGGATCGAGCTGGGTGTCGAATTTGCCCAGATAGATCCAGTTGAACGTCGTCACCATGGCGAACGCCCCTCATGGTCGCGCCTCTTGCGCGGCCAGCCCCAGAATTCAGCGGATTTGGAAAGCGGCGCGGGTGATCCTCCGGGCTTCTCCCGGTCGCGCCGTGGACCTTGATCCACCACACCAAAGGCCAGACTGTCACAACGGGGTGAACAGCGGCCTAACGGGGCAAATTCGAATGAATTTCACTGTGAAATCCACGGGCATGCCACTTTTGCGGCACCCTGCGGGCGCAGTTCGGGGCGTGTGGCGCGGCAGTCGGGCCGCGCCTCGGGGCAGCGGCTGGCAAAGACGCAGCCGGGCGGCGGGGCGTGGATCGAGGGGAGTTCCCCCTGCAAGGCCTGGCCGCGGCGCAGACGCTCCGCCCCCGGATCGGGCTCGGGCACCGCGGCGCGCAGGGCGCGCGAATAGGGGTGGCGGGGATGGGCGTGGAAGGCCTCGGCCGGCGCGTGTTCCACCACGCGGCCCAGGCACATGACCATGACCTCATCGGCCATCTGCCGCACCACGGCCAGGTTGTGCGAGATGAAGACCAGGGCGAGGCCAAGCTGGTCCTGCAGGTCCAGAAGCAGGTTCACCACCTGCGCCTGGATCGAGACGTCCAAGGCCGAGACCGGCTCGTCGCAGATGATCAGCTCGGGCCTCGCGATCAGGGCGCGGGCGATGCCCACGCGCTGCGCCTGGCCGCCGGAAAGCTCGTGCGGGTAGCGCGCGAGGTAGTCGCCGGAAAGGCCGACCTGCGAAAGCACCTCCGCCGCGCGCGCCTTGCGGTCGGCACGGGTCAGGGCGGGCTCGAAAGTCACCAGCGGCCGGGTCAGGCTTTTTTCCACCGTCATGCGGGGGTCCAAAGCCGCGATCCCGTCCTGAAAGATGATCTGCCGCTTGGCCCGCGCCTGGCGCAGCGCGCCCGCCGAAAGCTGCGCGGGGTTCTGCCCGGCCCAACGCACCTCGCCCGATTGCGCGGGCAGCAGGTGCAGCAGCGCGCGGCCCAGCGTCGACTTGCCGCAGCCGCTTTCGCCCACGATGCCCAGCGTCTTGCCGCGGGCCAATTGAAAGCTGACCTCATGCACCACGGTCAGCGGCGCCGGCCGGGTGAACAGCCCGCGCGGCAGGGGATAGCCGACCGACAGCGCCTTCGCCTCCAGGATCATGGCGCGACCTCGTGGCAGGCGAGCGCGCGGGCGCCGGTGCGGACCAGGGGCGGCGTTTCGGTCCGGCAGCGGTCGGTCACCAGGGTGCAGCGCGGGGCGAAGGGGCAGCCCTGCAGGGCGGCGGCCCCGGCGCGGGGCGTGCCGGGGATCGTGGCCATGCGCGGCGTCAGGGGCGCCTTTATCCGGGGGGTCGCGGCCAGCAGCCCGCGGGCATAGGGGTGGCGGGGGTCGGAGAAAAGGGCGTCGGCCGCAGCCTCTTCCATCACCCGGCCGCCATAGAGCACGGTCACCGTATCGCAAAGCCGCGCCACCACGCCGAGGTCATGGGTGACGAGCAGGATGGCGGTCGAGGTTTCCTCGGCGAGTTCGGCCAGAAGGTCCAGGATCTGCGCCTGGATCGTCACGTCCAGGGCCGTGGTGGGTTCGTCGGCCAGCAAAAGGTCGGGTTCCGCCAGCAAGGCCATCGCGATCATCACCCTTTGCCGCATGCCCCCCGAGAATTCATGCGGAAAGCGCCGGGCACGGGCCGCCGCATCGGGGATCTTCACGCGGTCCAGCATGGCGACCGCGCGCTCCCAGGCCTCGGCCCGCGGCAGATGGCGCAGCACCTCGGCCAGCTGATCGCCCACGCGCTGATAGGGGTTCAGCGCGGTCATCGGGTCTTGAAAGATCATCGCGATGCGCCGACCGCGCAGCTGGTCCAGCGCGGCGGGGCTCAGCCCCAGCAGGTTCTGCCCCTGGAAGTCGGCCACCCCGCTGGCCCGCCCGTTTTCGGCCAAAAGCCCCATCAGCGCATAAAGCACCTGGCTTTTCCCCGAGCCGCTTTCCCCCACCAGCCCCCGCACCTCGCCCTTGGCCAGCGCAAGGTCGATGCGGTCCACCGCGCGGAACATCCCCCCCTCGGTACGGAAATCGACCGAAACCTCGCGAAGCTGCAGCATTCAAAGCCTCTCTTTCGGGTCGAAGGCATCGCGCAACCCATCCGCGATGAAGTTCAGGCTGAAGAGCACCAGCGCCAGCAGCACCCCCGGCAGCGCCAAGAGCCGCAGGTCGGTCTGCATCTGCGCGGTCCCCGTCTCGATCAGGTTGCCCCAGGAGGCTTGCGGCTCCTTGATGCCGATGCCCAGGAACGAGAGGAAGCTTTCCGACAGGATGACCTCGGGCACCAGAAGCGAGCCATAGACCAGGACGAGCGTCATGGTGTTCGGCACGATATGCTCCAGCACGATGCGCCAGGGGGCCATGCCGGTGGCGCGGGCGGCCTCGATGAACTCGCGCCGGGCGAGGGACTGGGCCTGGGCGCGGACGATAGTGGCGGGGGTCAGCCAGAGGGTGAAGACGATGGCGGCAAACAGCGCCGCATTGCCGCCGCCGAACAGGAGCGACAGGAGGATCACCAGGATCACGTAAGGAAAACCATACAGCACCTCGACCGCGGCCATCATCAGCCGGTCGATCCGCCCGCCGACGAAGCCCGCGACCGCGCCCCAGAGCGTGCCGATCACCCCCGCGGCCAGCGCGCCGAGAAAGCCGATGGTCAGCGAGACCCGCCCGCCCTCCATCACCCGCACCAGGAGGTCGCGGCCGAAATCGTCGGTGCCGAAAAGATGGGGGGAAGCGAAGTCGATGGGCGCGGAGATATAGTCGAAATCGGCATCCTCTCCGGTGCAGGGGAAGAACAGCGGCCCCAGGAAGCAGAGGGCGACGATCAGGGCGAGAAGGCCGGTGCAGGCGACGGCCATGCGGTTCTTGGCGAACCGGGCCAGCGCCAGGCGGGCGGGAGAACGGGGGGCGGAAGATCGGGATGCGGAAAGGTCAGCCATGCCGCAACCTCGGGTCCATCCAGGCACGCAGGATGTCGGTCAATATGTTGAAAAGGATCAGGAACCCACCGTAAATC
>CAMFIX010000192.1 GCA_945952425.1 uncultured Pseudorhodobacter sp.
AGGAGGGCGTGGCAGAGCGCTTCCTCGCCAAGCTGAAACGGCGGATGGATGGGCTTCGCATCGGCGACCCCTTGGACAAGTCGATCGACGTCGGCGCCATCGTCGATCCGGTGCAGCTGGCCACGATCACCCGGCTGGTCGATGCCAACACCTCTGGCGAGACGCATCGCGCCGCCTGCCCGGTTCCGGCGGGCTGCTTCTATCCGCCGACGCTGATCACCGGGCTTTCCGCCGCCGACCCGCTGATGCAGGAGGAAATCTTCGGGCCCGTCCTGGTGTCGACCACCTTCCGCACGCCTTCCGAGGCGGTGGAGCTGGCCAACAACACCCGCTATGGCCTCGCGGCCAGCATCTGGACCGAGAACATCAACCTGGCGCTGGACCTTGCCCCCAAGGTCAAGGCGGGGGTGGTCTGGGTCAATGCGACCAACCTTTTCGACGCGGCGGCGGGCTTTGGCGGCGTGCGCGAATCGGGCTTTGGCCGCGAGGGCGGCTGGGAGGGGCTTGCCGCCTATCTGAAGCCCGTGGGCAAGGCCAAGGCGCTGGCGCCGGTGGCTCTGATCGAGGCCGCCGTGGAAGAGGCCCCGGCGATGGACCGGACCGCCAAGCTTTACATCGGCGGCAAGCAGGCGCGGCCGGATGGCGGCTATTCAAGGGCCGTGGTGGCGCGCGGCAAGCTCTTGGGTCATGTGGGCCTAGGCAACCGCAAGGATATCCGCAACGCGGTCGAGGCGGCCCATGCCGCCAAGGGCTGGGGCAAGACGACCGGCCATGCCCGGGCGCAGATATTGTATTACATCGCCGAGAACCTCTCGGCCCGGGCGGGGGAATTCGCCCAAAGGATCAAGGATCAGACCGGCAAGGACGGCACGGCCGAGGTGGAGGCCGCCATCGGCCGTCTGTTCACCTATGCCGCCTGGGCGGACAAGTATGAGGGTCGGGTCAAGCCCGTGCCGCTGCGCGGCCTGGCGGTGGCGGTGAACGAGCCGGTCGGGGTGATCGGCGCCCTCTGCCCGGACGAGGCGCCTTTGCTGGGCCTCGTGACCGTGATGGGCGCGGGGATTGCGATGGGCAACACGATGGTGCTGGTGCCTTCGGAAGCCGCGCCGCTGAGCGCGACCGATTTCTACCAGGTGCTGGAGACCTCGGACCTGCCGGGGGGCGTGGTAAATATCGTCACCGGCTCGGCCCGCGAGCTGGCCAAGCCCCTGGCCGGTCATCTGGATGTGGATGCCGTCTGGAGCTTCTCCAGTCAGCCGCTTTCGGCCCTGATCGAGAAGGAGGCCGCGGGCAACCTCAAGCGGACCTGGGTGAACCATGGCCGGGCGCGGGATTGGGGTGCGGAAAGCGCGCGGGAGTTCCTGGCCCATGCGACCGAGGTCAAGACGATCTGGGTGCCTTACGGCGAGTGACGGTGGGGGCCAAAAATTTTCGCCGAAAATTTTTGGCCTGCGCTCAAGCGTTATAGTAATCGCGATACCAGTCCACGAAGGCCTGAACGCCCGTCCGCACGTCGGTCTGGGGCGCATAGCCGGTGAGGCGGCGCAATAGGTCCGCATTGGCCCAGGTCGCGGGCACATCGCCCTTTTGCATCGGCATGTAGTTGCGGATCGCTGTGCGGCCCGTGGCGGCCTCGATCGCCTCGACGAAATCCAGGAGTTTGACCTTGTCGGAATTGCCGATGTTCACCACCCGCCAGGGCGCGGCGGGCGAGAGGCTGTCGCCCTCGACCGGGGCGCCCATCACCGGGGGCGCGTCGATCAGCAGCCGGATGCCCTGCACCAGGTCGGTCACATAGGTGAAATCGCGATACATCTCGCCGTGGTTGTAGATGTCGAGCGGCTGGCCCTTCAGGATCGCCTCGACGAATTTGTAAAGTGCCATGTCGGGGCGCCCCCAGGGGCCATAGACGGTGAAGAAGCGGAACATCGTCGTCGGGATGCCCCAGAGATGGGCATAAGCATGGCCCATGCTCTCGGTTGCCTTCTTGGTGGCGGCATAGATCGTCAGCTGGTGGTCGGCGCGGTCGGTCTCGCTGAAGGGCATGACCTCATTCGCGCCATAGGCCGAGGAGGTCGAGGCCATCAGCAGGTGGCTGACCTTGTGGCGCCGGGCGACCTCCATCACGTTGAAGGAGCCCACGACATTGGCGTCGATATAGGCGCGGGGGTTTTCGAGGGAATAGCGCACCCCGGCCTGGGCGGCGAGGTGAACGATGATCTCGGGCTGAAAGTCGTCGGCGACGCGGTCCAGCGTCTCGCGGTCCTCCAGCTGGGCCTCGGTGGTCGTAAAGCCCGGGGATTGCAGCAGGATCTGGTGGCGGCGTTGCTTCAGCCGGACGTCGTAGTAATCCGACATGCCGTCATAGCCCTGGACGCGAAACCCCTGGTCCAGCAGCAGTTTCGCCAGGTGAAAGCCGATGAAGCCGGCGGTGCCGGTGATGAGAGCCTTGCGCATGGGGGTCTCCTTTGGGGGTTCAATGCCGGAGGTTGGCGCGTGTGTCCAGCCCCGGGGAGGCTCCCCCCAGTGCCATTGGTTCCTTGAACCCGTGGCGAAGCCAGCGGCACAGCCCGGGCGTATTTGTGCCACAACTGCGCGGCTCAGCTGGTGGGCGCGGCGTCCTGGATCAGCCCGGCGAGGCGCTGCAGCAGGGGGGCGGCCTCGGGGACGAGGGCGGCGGCGGCGGTCAGCGCTTCGGGCGTCGGGAAATCGGCGGCCAAGGCCGGGTCGTCCTCCAGCACGCGCAAGGACCGGGTGGCGAAAAGCGCCATCTCCTCGGGCGCGGGTGGGAAGAGGCTGGCGGCATAGCGGGTGCCGGCGAAGAAGGCCGCCATGTCGGGATCGGTCGCGTGGATCAGCCGGGCGCGGGCGGCCACGGGCCCCGGGGCGGCGGCCAAAGCCTCGCGCACGGCCTGCGGATCGGCGCGCGAGGCCATCAGATGCGCGGCGAGGTCCAGCTCGGAGGCGGTGGCGGGCAGCCGGGCCAGCGCGGTCATCAGCGGCTGCGGGCCCTCGGGCTCGACCTCGGTCAGGCGGTGCAACAGCGGGTCGAAACCGGGCGCGGGCTCGGACCAGGCCAGGCGCGAAAGCGGCACCGACAGGAAGGACAGCGCCAGCGGGAACCAGAAAGGCACGGCCAGGGTCAGGTTCGTCACCCCGCCGAAGCCGCGGCCCAGGGCGAAGCAAAGGGCGACGAGCAGCGCCTGGGTGGCGATGAGGCTCGCCAGCGGCACCAGCGCCTCGGCCCGCAAAGCCTCGGTCGGGCGGGGCCAGAGATGCGGGCGCAGGATGATGCTCCACAGGACGAAGATCGCGGCGAAGGGCAGCGCCATGCCCCAGCCATGCCCGGCCAGCCCCGCCAGAAGCGGCCCAAGATAGAGAAGGGCAGTCGCGCCCTGCAGGAGGCGCAGGCGGGTCGTCATGAAAACCTCGGGCAGGGAAAAGCTCGCCAAGGATTGGCCGATCGGAGGGGCGGCGTCCAGCCCTTCGCGGCGGAGGGGGCGGGAATGCAGGCGAGGGTTTTGCAGATAGGGGCGAGCGCACGCTGGGGTTGCAGGATCATCGCGGTTGGAAAGGCCGGGGTGTCGCGGGAGAGCGGTCCACGGCGGCAGCGAGGCCCGCGCGAAAGGGCTGCAGCACGGGGATCGTCTGTCTGGAGATGGGGCGCGGCGGTGGCCTCTGGGCAAGGGGCGGTCTGACTGCCCTGACATGCCTGCGGGGCGCGTACCGTGTTGGCCGGGCCCCGGGGCGCGCCCTTTACTCCACCCCCTCGGGCGGGTCGGCGATGACGATGCGGGCTTTCAGATCGACCGTCGGCACCACGGCCAGCGTAAAGGGCAAGAGCAGCGTCGGGCCGTTGCCGCCGACTTCCAGAATGTCGCCGGCGCCGTGGTTGTGCACCGCGCGGACCTGGCCCAAAAGCTTGCCCCCGGTGTCCTGCACCGCAAGCCCGATCAGGTCGGCGTGGTAGAATTCGTCGTCGGGCAGATGCGGCAGGCGGGATTTCTCGGCGTAAAGCTCGGTGCCTTTCAGCGCCTCGGCCGCCTCGCGCGTGTCGACGCCCTTGATCCGCGCGCCAAGCCCCTGCGCCACCGGGCGGGTCAGCTTGACCTTGTATTGCACCGTCCCGTCCTTGGACCACAGGGGCCCATAGGCGGCGATGTCCTCGGGCACGGCGCAAAAGCTTTTCAGCCGGACCTCGCCCTGGATGCCGAAAGCGCCCGCAATGGCGCCGACGCAAAGAAGGCTGGAAGGGTCGGGCATCTTCGGCTCCGGTTGAAATGGCGGAGGGCGGCACGCTGCCGCCCTGCCTGCATGGGGACGACAGGGGGCAAGGTGCCCCCCGCCGGAAGGTTTGTCCAGCCCACAGACCCGGACCGGGCCCCCGGCTGGAAGGCCGGGCCTTACTCGGCCGCGGCGGCCTTGTCGGCCTTCTTCTTGGCGCGCTCGGCCATGGCCTTGCCGGGGACGGCGGCCTTGGGGTTGTTGCGCACGGTCTTTTCGATCACGCCGGCGGCTTCCAGGAAGCGGGCGACGCGGTCGGTCGGCTGGGCGCCCTTGGCGAGCCAGGCCTTGACCTTGTCGAGGTCCATCTTCACGCGGCCTTCGTTGTCCTTGGCCAGCATCGGGTCATAGACGCCCAGCTTCTCGATGAAGCGGCCGTCGCGCGGCATGCGGCTGTCGGCGGCAACGATCGCGTAGTGCGGGCGCTTCTTGGAACCGCCGCGCGCCAGACGGATTTTCATAGCCATGTCGTATCTCCTTGATGATGGCTTGGACGAGGGCGAACCCTCAGGATTGCAGTTTCTCGTGGTGCCTGATGACTTCGCTGATGATGAAGTTCAGGAATTTCTTGGCGAATTCGGGGTCGAGGTCGGCATCTTGCGCCAGCCGCTCCAGCCGTTCGATCTGGCGCGCCTCGCGCGCGGGGTCCGAGGGCGGCAGGGCGTGTTCGGCCTTCAGCTTGCCCACGGATTGCGTGTGCTTGAACCGCTCGGCCAAGGTATAGACCAGGATCGCGTCCAGCCGGTCGATCGAGGCGCGGTGCTCGCGCAGGATCTCGGCGGCGCGGGCGGTGGCATCGGCGGTCATGGGCGATCTCCTTGCAGGTCGTGGCGCCAGACCTCGGCCCCCTGGACCGCGCCGTCGCGGCGGGCGCCGAGACGCTGGGCCAGGGCGCGGGAGCGGTGGTTTTCCGGCGCGATATAGCTGACGAGGCTGGGCAGCCGCAGCGCCCGGGCATGGGCCAGGCCGGCACGGGCGGCCTCGGCCGCGAGACCGCGGCCCTCGACCTCGGGCAGGAAGAGGTAACCGAGCTCGGGCTCCAGGTCGCCGGGTTCGAAGCCGATCAGAATGAAGCCAAGCCGGGTGCCCGCGCGATCCTCGACCGTCCAGAGCCCATGGCCGCGCAGCAGCCAGCGCCCGCAGCCGGCCTCGAAATCGGTGAAGGCCTCGTCGCGGGTGAAGGGCCCACCCAGCCATTCGGTGACCGGGCCGCAGAGGATCGCGGCATAGGCGTCGAAATCGGCCAGGCGCGGGGCGCGGAGCCGCGTGCGTTCGGTCTCGATCACCGGCACCAGCGCGGCGAGACGGGCGCCGAAATCGGCGGCGGGGCCAGGGATGGGGCGCTCATGCGGGGTCATGCGCGGCTCCAGCGGTAGACGAGCGTCGCCATGCCCTCGGGCGTGGCGGCGGCGGGGTCGATCTGGCCGCCGAGGCGTTCGGCCAGGCGGCGGGAGGGGGCGTTCTGCGGATCGACATAGGCGACGATGGTCGACAGGCCCCGCGGCCCCAGCGCCCAGTCGCGCAAGGCGCTGGCGGCCTCATGGGCGAAGCCCTGGCCTTCATGGGCCTTGTCGAACAGGAACCAGCCGAGTTCGGGCTCGGGGAATTCGGGGTTGTGACACAGCGCGACCTGGCCGATGGCGCGGCCCTGGTGGCTGACGATCAGCCCGCCCATGTTCAAAAGCGCCCATTGCGCGGTGTCATTGGTGAACCAGGCCCAGGCGGTGGCAGCACCATGCGGCCCGCCCATCCAGAGCGCCCGGTCCGAGGTCACGAAGGCGCGGTAAGCCGGGAAATCGGCCATGGTGGGGGCGCGCAGCTCCAGCCGCGCGGTCCGCAGCACCGGCGCGCCTTGAATTTTCGCAGAAAATTCGACCCGGGCCGTCATGCGAGGGCCTCCGGCGCGCGGTGGCGGTAAATCCTCACCGGCGGCGGATAGGCGCACGGC
>CAMFIX010000193.1 GCA_945952425.1 uncultured Pseudorhodobacter sp.
GCGTCAGATGTGTATAAGAGACAGGCATGGGGCTGGTCGAATATGTCAACCGCCTTCGCATCAACCTCGCCTGCCAGATGCTGATGAACGAGACGGGGATGAGCGTCACCGACATCTGCTTTGCCGCGGGCTTCAACAACCTGTCCAATTTCAACCGCCAGTTCCTGCGGCAAAAGGGGATGAACCCCAGCCGCTTCCGGGCCCTGCTGGAGGATTTGCGTCCAGCCGCCTGAAGGAAACCGCCGCGCCCCGTGGTTCCCGGGCGCGTGCGGGCAGAGAGGGAGCCTGTCCAACGCCTTGACCGTGACGCCCCCGGGCGCATGGGAAAGGTTTGCCCGAGGGAGTGAGAGATGAAGAAGACGCTTTTGGCCACCGTTGCCGCCCTGTTTCCCGCCGCGGGGTTCGCCGCCGATGGGGCGACCGTGGCCTTCCTGATGCCCGACCAGGCCTCGACCCGCTACGAGCAGCACGACTACCCCGGCTTCAAGGCCGAGATGGCGAAGCTCTGCGCGACCTGCACCGTGGTCTACCAGAACGCCAATGGCGATGCGGCGATGCAGCAGCAGCAGTTCAACTCGGTCCTGGCGCAGGGCGCCAAGGTCATCGTGCTGGACCCGGTGGACAGCACCGCCGCGGCCTCGCTGGTGGCGCAGGCCCAAGGTCAGGGCGCGAAGGTCATCGCCTATGACCGCCCGATCCCCGACAAGGCGCCGGACTTCTATGTCTCGTTCGACAACAAGGGGATCGGGGCCGCCATCGCCAAGTCGCTGGTCGAGCATCTGAAGGCCACCGGCGTGCCGGATGGCGCGGGCATCCTGGAGATCAACGGCTCGCCGACCGACGCCGCCGCCGGGCTGATCCGCGATGGCATCCATGAGAGCCTGGCCGCTTCGGGCTACAAGACCCTGGCCGAGTTCGACACCCCGGACTGGGCGCCGCCGAAGGCGCAGGAATGGGCGGCGGGCCAGATCACCCGGTTCGGCGCCGATATCAAGGGCGTCGTGGCGGCCAATGACGGCACCGGCGGCGGCGCGATTGCGGCCTTCAAGGCGGCGGGCGTCTCGCCGGTTCCCCCGGTCACCGGCAATGACGCGACGCAGGCCGCGCTGCAGCTGATCATCGCGGGCGACCAGTACAACACGATCTCCAAGCCTTCGGAAATCGTGGCCGCCGCCGCCGCGCAAGCTGCGGTCGACTTCCTGGACGGCAAGGTGCCGGAGAAGAACACCGAACTTTACGGCGCGCCCTCCAAGCTCTTCGTGCCTGCCGTCGTGACGGCCGAAAACATCAAGGCCGAGATCTTCGACAAGGGCATCGAAAAGGCCGCCGACATCTGCACGGCGGATTATGCTGCGGCCTGCAAGAAGCTTGGCATCGAGTGAAGCCCAGGGCCGGCGGGAACGCCGGCCCCAACCAAAGGGGGGGAGAGAATGGAACCGATCCTGAGCCTCAGGGGCGTGTCGAAGACTTTCGGCGCGGTCCAGGCGCTGACCGATATCGAGCTGGACATCAACCCGGGCGAAGTCGTGGCCCTGGTGGGCGACAATGGCGCGGGCAAATCGACGCTGGTGAAAGTGCTGGCCGGGGTGCATCGCCCGACCGAGGGCATCATCCGCTTTGCCGGCCGCGAGGTCGCGATGGACAGCCCGGCGGCGGCGATGAAACTGGGGATCGCGACGGTCTACCAGGATCTGGCTTTGTGCGAGAACCTGGATGTCGCGGCCAACCTCTTCCTCGGCAACGAGCTTTCCCCCTATGCGCTGGACGAAGAGACGATGGAGGCCCGCAGCTGGACCCTGCTTCAGGAGCTCGCTGCCCGCATTCCTTCGGTGCGCGAGCCCATCGCCTCCCTCTCCGGCGGTCAGCGCCAGACGGTGGCGATTGCGCGCAGCCTCATCACCAACCCCAAGATCATCATGCTGGACGAACCGACCGCCGCCTTGGGCGTCGCCCAGACCGCCGAGGTTCTGAACCTGATCGAGCGGGTCCGCGACAAGGGGCTTGGGGTCATCATGATCAGCCACAACATGGAGGACGTCCGCGCCGTCGCCGACCGGATCGTCGTGCTGCGGCTGGGCCGCAACAACGGGGTCTTCGACCGGACGACCAGCCATCAAGACCTGGTGGCCGCGATCACCGGGGCCTCGGACAATGCCGTCACCCGCCGCATGGAGAAAAAGCAATGAGCGCGCCCCTGGACCGTGCGGATGCGAGGCTCCGCCATGACGACAGCCTTTCGGGCGCCTTGCGCGCCTTCACCGACCGCATCAAGGCGGGCGACCTCGGCATGCTGCCGGTGGCGGTGGGGCTTGTGGTCATCTCGGTGGTCTTCACCGCCTTGAACCCGATTTTCCTGGTGCCCAACAACCTGGTGAACCTGCTCTTCGATTGCGCGACGGTAGGCATCATCTCTTTGGGCATCGTCTGCGTGCTGCTGGTGGGCGAGATCGACCTGTCGGTCGGCTCGATCAGCGGTTTTGCCTCGGCCATCGTGGGGGTGACCTGGGTCGGGCAGGGCTGGCCGATCTGGGCGGCGGTGCTTTGCGCGCTGGCCATGGGGGCGGCGGTGGGCTGGGTCTATGCGCAGCTCTATAACCGGCTGGGGATGCCGTCCTTCGTCGCCACTTTGTCGGGGCTGCTGGCCCTCTTGGGGATGCAGCTTTACATCCTGGGCGCGACGGGCTCGATCAACCTGCCTTATGAGAGCGCCTGGGTGAAGTTCGGCCAGGTGCTTGTGATGCCGCCTTGGGTGTCGCATGGCTTGGGGCTGCTGCCGGGCGTCGTGCTGCTGGTCATGGGCCAGAGGCGCCGGGCGCGGCGGGCGGCGGCGAACCTTTCGGTGCCGCCCCTGGCGGGGCTGGTGGCCCGGGCGGTGGTGCTGACGGCGGCGCTTGAAGGCGCGATCTGGTATCTGAACCTTGGGCGCGGTCTGCCCTGGATGTTCGGGCTCTTCGTCGCCCTGGCGGTCGCGCTGAACTATGCCCTGACCCGCACGCAATGGGGGCGGTCGGTCCTGGCCGTCGGCGGCAACCGCGAGGCCGCGCGGCGGGCGGGGATCAATGTGCGCGGCATCTATACCAGCGCTTTCGTGTTGTGCGGCACGCTTTCCGCCCTGGGCGGCACCCTCGCCGCGGCGCGGCTGGCATCCTCCAGCCAGCAGGCCGGCACCGGAGACGTCAACCTCAACGCCATCGCGGCGGCGGTCATCGGGGGGACGTCGCTGTTCGGCGGCCGCGGCAGCGCCTGGTCGGCACTTCTGGGGATCATCGTCATCCAGGCGATCTCTTCGGGGCTGACCCTTTTGAACCTGTCCTCCTCCCTGCGCTACATGATCACCGGGGGGGTGCTTGCCATCGCCGTGATCGTGGACAGCCTGGCGCGGCGGTCGCGGATTTCTCACGGTAGAGGCTAAGATGAAACTTCCCAGTCTTAAACTTGACGGTAAAGTGGCCGCCGTCACCGGGGCGGCCTCGGGGATCGGTTTGGCTTGCGCGAAGGGAATGGCGGCGGAGGGCGCGCGGGTCGTGCTGGTCGACCGCGATGGGCCGAAGGCCGAAGCCTTGGCGGCGGGCATTCCCGGCGCCATGGCCCTGGCGGTGGACCTGATGGACCCAGAGTCGGTGGCGGGGATGATGCCCGCCATCCTGGAGCGCGCGGGGCGTCTCGACATCTTCCACGCCAACGCCGGGGCCTATGTCGGCGGCGAGGTCTGGGCGGGCGATACCGCGCAGTGGGACCGGATGCTGAACCTCAACATCAACGCGGCCTTCCGGTCCGTCCATGCGGTGTTGCCGCATATGATCGAACGCGGCTCGGGCGACATCGTCATGACCTCCTCCATCGCGGGGGTCGTGCCCGTGGTCTGGGAGCCGATCTATACCGCCAGCAAGTTCGCCGTGCAGGCCTTCGTCCACACGATCCGCCGCCAGCTGGCGCCGAAGGGGCTGCGGGTCGGCGCCGTCCTGCCGGGCCCCGTGGTCACCGCGCTTCTCGACGACTGGCCCAAGGCCAAGATGGAGGAGGCGCTCGCCAACGGCTCCCTCATGCAGCCCGAAGAGGTTGCCGAGGCGGTGCTTTTCATGCTCACTCGCCGCAAAGGGGTGGTGGTGCGGGATCTGGTGATCCTGCCCAATACGGTGGATCTGTAAGATGCTGATCGGGGTGGATGTCGGAACGGGCTCGGCGCGGGCGGGGGTCTTCGATGCGACGGGCCGGATGCTGGGGGTGGGCAAGCACCCGCTGACGCTCTGGCACGAGGCCGGGGAGATCGTCGAGCAATCCTCGGCGCAAATCTGGGCCGCGGTCTGCGCGGCGGTCGCCCAGGCGATGCAGGGCCACGACCCCGCCGCCGTCACCGGCATCGGCTTTGACGCCACCTGTTCGCTGGTGGCCGAGGGCGTCTCGGTCAGCCCCTCGGACGACCCTGCGCGCGACGTGATCCTGTGGATGGATCACCGTGCGACGCCGGAGGCCGAAGAGATCAACGCCGGTGGGCACCGGGTTCTCGATTATGTCGGCGGCCGGATTTCGCCGGAGATGGAGACGCCGAAGCTTTTGTGGCTCTCGCGCCACCGGCCGGGGGCTTTTGCCGCGGCGCGGCGGTTCTTTGACCTGCCCGACTGGCTGACATACCGGGCGACGGGGAACGAGGCGCGGTCCTCCTGCACCGTCACCTGCAAGTGGACTTACCTCGCGCATGAAAACCGCTGGGACGAGGGCTATTTCCGCGCCATCGGGCTGGGGGCCCTGGCCGATGAGGGGTTCCAGCGGATCGGGACCAAGATCGTGGCGCCGGGCACGCCTTTGGGCGGGCTGGCGGCGCAGGCGGCGGCAGAGCTTGGCCTGCGCCCCGGCACGCCGGTCGCGGCGGCGCTGATCGACGCCCATGCGGGGGGCCTTGGCACGCTGGGCGTCAGCTTGCCGGGCGACCCCGATCCGACCCGGCGGCTGGCCTATATCTTCGGCACCTCGGCCTGTTCGATGGCCTCGACCCGTCAAGCCACCCCGGTTCCGGGCGTCTGGGGCCCCTATTACGACGCCATGCTGCCCGGGCTTTGGCTGAACGAGGGTGGCCAGTCGGCGGCTGGGGAGGCTTTGGCCCACCTGATCCATCTGCACCGCGACGCGGGCCCCTCGATCACCGAAATCGCCGCCCATGCCGAGACGCTGGGCCCGACCTTGTCCGAGACCATCCGCGCGGCGGCGGGGGTGCTGGTGGTGCCGGAATTTCTCGGCAACCGCTCGCCCTTTGCCGAGCCCGATGCGCGGGCGGTGGTGGCTGGATTGGGCCTTGACCGCGGGATGGACAGCCTTGCGGCGCTTTATCTCGGCGGCCTTTCGGGCATCGGCTATGGCCTGCGACAGCTGATCGACCGTTTCGCGGCCGAGGGGATCGCCATCGAGACCATCGTGGCCTCGGGGGGGGCGGCGCAGTCGCGGCTGGCCTGCCAGATGCTGGCCGATACGACCGGGCGGCAGGTCGCGCTGCCGGGGGGGCAAGAGCCGGTGCTGCTGGGTGCCGCCATGCTGGGCTTCGTCGCTTCGGGCGCCGGGGCGCTGTCGCAAGCCATGGCGCAGATGTCGGGCGGCGCCACGCTGTTTGCCCCTGCAGGGGGCGAGATCGCGGCCCTGCATGCCAAGCGCTTCGCGGGGTTCGAGGCGCTGCAATCCGCCGCCCGCGCCTTCCGCCTGTCGCTGAAATGAAAAGGCCGCCCTGCGACGGGCGGCCTCGGTCCCAAAGCGTGAAAGCTCAGGCCTTCTTCTTGCGCAGCGCGGCCAGGCCCGCCACGCCCACCAGCATCAGCGGCAGGCCCGCGGGCAGCGGCACCGGGGCGGGCGCCAGCGGCGTCGCCAGCCAGCCCGCCAGGTTCTGCGCGAATTTGGCATTCGAGCCGTTGACGATGAACGAATTGTCAAACAGGTTCGAATCCATCACGAACACCGCCTGGCCCGCGCCATAGCTGTAAAGCCCGGCCACGGCATTGCTGAACAGGATCGTCGGATTGCCGGCCGCCGCATCCAGCTTGCTGGCGCAGGCGGGTGCGACGGTGTCGACGCCATCGGTCAGGCTGTTGGCGACGCTCGGCGTGCCGCTGTCCCACGAGCAGAGATAGCTCCCCCCACCGCTGACCACCGACAGGATCGAGTTGTTCCAGTTGGTCCAGGTGTCATTCTCGCCGATGAACAGCGCCTTGCCGCCGCCCGAGATGAAGC
>CAMFIX010000194.1 GCA_945952425.1 uncultured Pseudorhodobacter sp.
TACGAGATCATGCCTAGTCTCGTGGGCTCGGAGATGTGTATAAGAGACAGGCGCATCGGCATCCAGCAGGCTTTGCACGACGGCGATCGCCTCGGGATCGAGATCGGCAAGGCTTTCGGCCTGGCCGAGCGAGGGCTGCAGGTCGGCCAGCCCATGGACCGAGACATCGGCGCCGAACCTTTGGCCCGCGCGGGCGGCTGCGGCCTCGATCAGGGCCCGGGTCTTGGAGACCTGCCCCAGGCTTCCGGCCAGACCCACGATTCGCTTCGGCATCTGATACTCCATTAACTCGATAGCTTTGATCGTGTTTTAGCGCAGGGCGAGGATTTTTGCCATTCTGTATTCGGGGGCGAAAGCGGCAGGGTCGTTCTGGGGCCGGGGCGCGGCGGGGGAAGGATATTCTCGGGGGCCCGTTCCGGCCTGGAGAATCGGCCGCAACCCCTTGGCGGCGGGCGCGGGGTGCATTAGCTAGAAGAGGTTCTCAGGGCGGGGTGCAATTCCCCACCGGCGGTATAGCCCGCGAGCGCCTTAGCAATAAGGGTCAGCAGATCCGGTGAAACTCCGGGGCCGACGGTATAGTCCGGATGAAAGAGAACCATGCAGGGGGGGCTTTCGCGCCCTCTGACTGGCGCTTGCTCTGGGACTGACGCAACTTTGCAGAGGTTCCAAATGACGGAAAAGACCTACAAGATCGCCTTCATCAAGGCCCGCTGGCATGCCGACATCGTCGACCGTGCCCATGAGGGTTTCACCGCCGAGGCCGCCCGCCTCTTGCCGGGGGCGGAGATCCGCGCCTTCGAGGTGCCGGGTGCCTTTGAGATGCCGCTGCTGGCAAAGAAGCTGGGCGAGAGCGGCCGCTTCGATGCCGTGGTGGCGGCGGCTTTCGTGGTCGATGGCGGCATCTACCGGCATGACTTCGTGGCCGGGGCGGTGATCGACGGGCTAATGGCGGCGCAGATGGCGACGGGGGTGCCGGTCTTCTCGGTCTCGCTCACCCCGCACCACTATCAGCCGGTCGAGGCGATGACGGCCTTCTTCACCGCGCATTTCGTGAAGAAAGGCGCCGAGGCCGCCCATGCGGTGGCCCAGGTGCTGGCGCTGAACGCGACGCTTTGAGCCGGGCGCCTTAAATCGGGGCCGGGCCGTTCCAGGCCCGGCCCTTTCACAGCCTATGGCCGAACTTGCGCGCCTTGGTCGCAAGATACCCGGCGTTGAACGGGTTGGCGGGCATGACCAGCGGCTCGACCCCCGCGACCTCGACCCCATGGCCTTGCAGCGCCGCGACCTTGTCGGGGTTGTTCGTCAACAGCCGGATGCGCCGCGCGCCCAAGGCGCCCAGCATCGCCGCCGCCTCGGCATAA
The DNA here is from genome assembly GCA_945952425.1 of uncultured Pseudorhodobacter sp. Classification (GTDB taxonomy): domain Bacteria; phylum Pseudomonadota; class Alphaproteobacteria; order Rhodobacterales; family Rhodobacteraceae; genus Stagnihabitans. The sequence continues at coordinate 1,362 of CAMFIX010000194.1, forward strand.
TCCCGGCCATCCTCGGGCAGGCCAAGCGCCTGGTTGGCCTCTACCGTGTCCAGCCCGCGGTCCTGCAGCGCATAGGCGCGCATCTTGTTGGCCAGCCCGATCCCGCGCCCCTCCTGGCCCCGCAGGTAAAGCAGCACCCCGCCGGGCGAGGTCGCAAGCCGCCGCAGGCTTTCCTGCAGCTGCGGCCCGCAATCGCAGCGCAGCGAGCCCAAAGCGTCGCCCGTCAGGCATTCGGAATGCATCCGGACCAGCGGCAGGTCGGACTGCCCCGGCGCCACCAGCGCCAGATGCTCGACCCCCGAGCGCGCCCGGAAGGCATGGGCGCGGAAAGGGCCATGGGCGGTGGGCAGGTCGGCCACATCGACCAGCGCCACCAAAGGGTTCACAGCGCGGGCTTGCACAGGCGCTCCACATATTTCGCGACGATGTCGGATTCGACGTTCAGCACATCGCCGGGGCGGCGGGCGTGCAGGTTGGTGGCCTCCCAGGTGTGGGGGATGATGGTCAGGCGGATCAGCGCGCTGCCGTCGGGCTGGTCCTCGACCGCGTTCAGGGTCAGGCTGATTCCGTCCAGCGCGATGGAGCCCTTTTCGACCGCATAGCGCGCCAGCGCCGCGGGCAGGCGCAGCGCGATGCGATGGGCGCCAGCGTCGGGGGTGACCTCCTCCAGCCGGGCGAGGCCATCGACATGGCCCTGCACCAGATGGCCCGAAAGCCGGGTTTGCAGGGCCACGGCGCGCTCCAGGTTGACCGGGTGACCTTCGGCGAGAGAGGCGAGGTTGGTGCGCGCCAGGCTCTCGCGGCTGACATAGAACTGCGCGGTGCCTTTGGGGTCGAAAGCGGTGACGGTCAGGCAGGTGCCATTGACCGCGACGCTTTCGCCAAGGGTCAGGTCGGGGAAAGACGTGGCCAGCGTCAGCTGAAGGTTGCCGTCGCTTTGGTCGGCCCGGGTAACGCGGCCGAGGGTTTCGATGATGCCGGAGAACATGAAAGCGCCTTTCATTGGGTCAGGAGGGTGATGCGGTCGGGTTGGCCGGACCCGGGGGGGGCGGCCTCGATGCGGTGCCATTCGTCCCAAAGGTCCGTGCCGTGCAGGCTTTGGGTCAGCTGCGGCCCGGCCTCGACCAGAACCTCGTTGCAGCCGAGGGCGGCGAGATCGTGCAGGGCGGTGCCGAGGTCGGTGGCGACCAGCGGGCGAAAACCGCGGGATTCGGCGGCGGCAAGATAGGCCTGTGGCACGCGGCCGCGGCGGTCGAGGATGCAAAGCACGCGGGTTTTCGCCAGGTCCGGCAGGTGGCGCACGGTGAACTCGGGCGCATCCGCCAGTACGGTGCCCGAGCCGGTCAGGATCGCATCCGCCCGCCTGCGCAGCCGGTGGGCATGCAAAAGCGAGGCGGGCGAGGTGAAGGTCTTCTGCCCTGGCGGGGGGATCATGCTGGCTTCGCGGAGCGCCTGTTTCACTGTGACGAAGGGGCGGCCCCGGGTACCCGCGTGGCGAAGGGCGCCAGAAGCCGCGCGGCCTCGGGCAGCAGCCTGTCCCAGCGGCGGACCTGCAGCCCCGCCGCCGCGAGCCGCAAAGCCCCCCCCGAGGCTACGGGATTGGGGTCGGGCATCGCATACCACACCTCCCGCGCCGGGGTGGCCAGGATCGCGTCGCAGCAGGGGCCGGTGCGGCCCTGGTGGGTGCAGGGCTCCAAGGTGACGACAACGGTGTGAATGCGGTGGGCCACGCCCCGCCCGCGGGCCAAGGCGATGGCGGCGGCCTCGGCATGGGGCGCGCCTGCGCGGGCATGACCGGCCTCGGCCAGCACGTCGCCCGCGGCATCCAGAAGCACGCAGCCCACGGCGGGATTGGGCGCCGTGGCGCCCTCATGCGCAAGGCCTGCGTCGAGTGCGCGGCGGAAGGCGGTTGGCAAGTCGATCATCGGCACGGCACCCCCAAAACGACAGCAGGGCGCCAAACGGCAAATGCCCCCGCAAAGGCGAGGGGGCTTCGGCCGTTCGTTCTCTTCCATCCGGACTATACCGTCGGCCCCGGGATCACACCGGGTCTGCTGACCCCCATCGCTGGGGCGCTCGCGGGCTAGGGCCATGGCCCATTACCGCCGGTGGGGAATTGCACCCCGCCCTGAGAACAGGATCAACATAGGGCCTTTCGCGGCCGCCGCAAGGGCGTCTCAGACCACGGTCTCGCCGCCGTCCACCACCAGCACCTGGCCCGTCATATAGGACGAGCGGTCCGAGACGAGGAAGAGGATGGGTTCCGCCATCTCGTCCAGCCGCGCCCAGCGGCCGAGCGGCACCTTTTCGGCCACATAGGCCTCCAGTGCCGCGCGCCCGCCCATCTGCGCCATGAAGGGCGCGTTGAAGGGGGTGTCGACCCAGCCGGGGCAAAGCGCGTTCACCCTTATGCCATGGCGCGCATAATCGCCCGCCATCTGGCGCGTCATGGCGATGACGGCGTGTTTGGTCGTCGCATAGGCGATCATCTCGCGGTCATAAAGCACGCCCGAGGAGGAGGAGGTGTTCAGGATCACCCCCGCGCCTTGTGCCCGCATCACCGGCGCCACCGCCCTTGCCGCGATGAAAGGAGCCCGCACATTCACCGCCCAGGAGGCATCGAAGCCCGCGACCGCCACCTGCTCCAGGTCGCCCTCGACCTGCACGCCGGCGTGGTTGTGCAGGATGTCGATGCGCCCGTGCCTTGCCAGAACTGCCGCGATGGCGGCGGTCAGCGCGCCATCGTCGGCGACATCCACCGCCATCGCCTCGGCGCCGATCTTCTCGGCCGCGGCCTTCGCCCGGGCCCCGTCGCGGTCGAAGATCACCACCCGCGCGCCCTCTGCCGCCATGGCCGCCGCCCCGGCCTCGCCGATGCCCGAGCCGCCGCCGGTGACGACCGCCACCCTATCCTTCAACAGCATGGCGCTTCCTTTCCCGCATCAGAACCCGCGCCCCCGCGATCAGCAGCAGCGAGGCCACCAGCACCATCGTCGCGATCGCATTGATCTCGGGCGTCACGCCGCGGCGGATCGAGGCGAAGACATACATCGGCAAAGTGGTATGCGAGCCCGCCACGAAGAAGGCGATGATGAAATCGTCGAACGAGAAGGTGAAGCTCATCAGGAACCCCGCCAGGATCGAGGGCCGCAGCTGCGGCAGGACCACCTGGACGAAGGTCGCGAAAGGCGGCGCGCCGAGGTCATAGCTTGCCTCAACGATGTCGCGCGACAGGCTCGCGATCCGCGCCTTGACGATCATCGCGACCAGCGCCATCGAAAAGAGCCCATGCGCGGCGATCAGCGAGAGATAGCCCAGCTCCAGGTGCAGGCCGATGTCGTCCAAGAGCGCGAAGAGCCCCGCGAGCGCCACCAGCGTCGCGATGCCGATGACGACCCCCGGCACGACGATGGCCGCGGCCATCAGCCCATCGGCGGCAGCCCGCAGGCGGGGCCCCAGCCGCTCCATTCCCATCGCGGCCATCGTGCCGAAAATGGCGGCCAGCGCGGCCGAGGTGAAGGCGACGATCAGGCTGGTGCGCAGGGCGTCGGTCAGGAAGACATTCCCCAAGGCCTTGCCATACCATTGCAGGGAAAAGCCGGTGATTTCGGAGGCATTCCGCCCGGCGTTGAAGGAGAACACCACGACCAGCGCGATGGGGGCGTAAAGAAAGAGGTAAACCGCGGTGAGGAAAGGGCGCATCAGACCAGATCCATCTGCCGGGTGCCCGCGACTTTCCAGGCGATGCGCATGGTGACCAGGAGCACGCAGACCACCCCCACCACCAAGGCCACCGCGATGGCGGACCCAAAGGGCCAGTTCCGCGACTGCAGGAAAAGATCGACCAGCGCGTTGCCGATGAAATAGACCTTGCCGCCGCCCAGCATCTGCGGGACCAGGTACTCCCCCAAGAGCAGGATCGAGACCAGCGCGACGCCGGTCATCACGCCCGGCATCGACAGGGGCAGGGTGACGCTCAGGAAGGTCGCCACCGGCCTGGCACCGAGGTCGGCAGAGGCCTCCAGCAGGCGGCGGTCGAGCTTCTCCAACGACACATAGATCGGCATGATCATCAGCGGCAGATAGCCGTAGACGATGCCCAGAAGCACCGCGCCCGGGGTGTTTATCAGCCGCAGGTTCTCGATGCCGATGAGTTCGAACAGGTGGGGGATGCCGCGGGCGCCCAGCAGATACATCCAGGCATAGGTCCGCACCAGCATCGAGGTCCAGAACGGCACGATCATCATCGAGACCAGCAGCAGGCGGTGCCGCTCGGGCACCCGCAGCGCCAGGAACCAGGCGGCGGGATAGGCGAGCGCGAGGCAGGCAGCGGCGCCGACCGGGGCCAGGACCAGCGTGTTCAGGAAAGCGGCGCCGCGGGCGGGCAGGTTCAGGTAATTGTCCAAGGTCAGGGCGGGCTGATAGCCGCCCGCTGCCGCGCGTTCGCCCAGCGAGAAGACCAGGATCGCGCCGAACGGCAGGACGAGAAAGAAGAACAGCCAGATCCCGGCGGGCGCCAGAAGCGCCGCCGTGACCCAGTTCTTGCGCGCCTGCGGGCTCATGCCGACTTGAACCGCGCCATCAGCTCGGCCCGGCCGGGGTCGGTCAGGGTGGCGGCGGCGCCAAACTCCAGCGGCGTCAGGGCGGCCTCGTCGGGATAGACGATCTTGTTGGAGACCACCTCGGGCGGCAAGAGCGACAGCACCCGGCTGTCGGTCGTCGGCGCGCCATTGGCGATGTGCTCTTTCACCGCATTGGCCGGGTCCATCAGGTAGTTCAACAGCGCATAGCCCGCAGGCCTGTTCGGCGCCGAGCTCGGGACGGCGTAGAAGTCGCTCCAGATCCCGCCGCC
>CAMFIX010000195.1 GCA_945952425.1 uncultured Pseudorhodobacter sp.
GTGCAGGGCGGCCTGATGTTCGCAGGCACCGAGGCCGGGCGCACCGGCGCCTGGTCGCTGCAGCAGGGCAAGGTCGTCTGGGGCGCGGTCGAGGGGGCGCTGAATGCGCCGCTCGTCGTCGGCGGCTCGGTCTTTGTCGTCAATGACGAGGCCATGCTGATCCGGCTCTCGGCCGCCGATGGCAGCCCGGTCTGGGCGAGCCAGCTGCCGTATTTCGAAAAGCAAAAGCCCAAGCGGCAAAGCGCGATCACCGCAAGCTATGGCCCGGTGCTGGCGGGGGGCCGCGTCTGGGTCGCCTCGACCGACGGGCATCTGAGGGGCTTTGCGCCCCAGGACGGCAGCCTTGCCGCCGATGTCGCCCTGCCGGGCGGCGCCGCGGCGGCCCCGGCGCTGGCTGCGGGGATGCTCTTCGTCGTCAACGGCCGCGGGCAACTTCTGGCTTTCCGCTGAGGAAAAAGCGATGTAAGGGACGTGGTCTTCGCGGAGTAGCCCCATGTCCTTCACCCTCGCCATCGTGGGCCGTCCCAATGTCGGCAAGTCCACGCTTTTCAACCGCCTCGTCGGCCGCAAGCTCGCCTTGGTCGATGACCAGCCCGGCGTGACGCGCGACCTGCGCGAGGGGGATGCGAAGCTGTTCGACCTGCGCTTCACCGTGATCGACACGGCGGGCCTGGAAGAGGTCACCGACGACAGTCTTCAGGGCCGGATGCGGCGCCTGACGGAACGCGCGGTCGATATGGCGGATGTCTCGCTGTTCCTGATCGACGGGCGCATCGGCGTGACCCCTTCGGACGAGACCTTCGCCGATATCCTGCGCAAGAAGGGCAAGACTGTCATCCTGGGCGTGAACAAGGCGGAAGGCAAAGCGGGCGATGCCGGGGCGATCGAGGCCTGGTCGATGGGCCTGGGCGAGCCCATCCGCCTCTCGGCCGAACATGGCGAGGGGATGGACGACCTTTACAACGCCCTTCTGCCCTTCGAGGAGAAGTTCGCGGCCCGGGCGGTCGAAGAGGCCCCGGTGATCGAGGTCGAGCTGACCGAGGAAGAGGCCGAGAGCGAGGAAGAGGATGTCAGCTGGGCGCCCTCCGAAAAGCACCCGCTGCAGATCGCGGTGATCGGGCGGCCGAATGCCGGGAAATCGACGCTGATCAACAAGATCCTGGGCTATGACCGGCTGCTGACCGGGCCCGAGGCGGGGATCACGCGGGATGCGATCTCGGTCCGCACCGATTGGGGCGGGGTGCCGACGCGGATTTTCGACACGGCCGGCATGAGAAAGCGCGGCAAGGTGGTCGAGAAGCTGGAGAAGCTTTCCGTCGCCGACGGCTTGCGCGCCGTGCGCTTCGCCGAAGTGGTGGTCGTGCTGCTGGATGTGGAAATCCCCTTCGAAACCCAGGATTTGCGCATCGCCGACTTTGCCGAGACCGAGGGCCGTGCGGTCGTGGTCGCGATCAACAAATGGGATCTCGAGGACGAAAAGCAGGAAAAGCTGGCCGAGCTGAAGGAGATGTTCGAGCGTCTTCTGCCGCAGCTGCGGGGGGCGCCCTTGGTGACGATCTCGGGCAAGACGGGGCGCGGTCTCGACCGCCTGCGCGAGGCGGTGCTGCGCGCCCATGCGGTCTGGAACCGCCGGGTGCCGACGGCGCGGCTGAACACCTGGCTGGGTGCGATGACCGAGGCCCACCCGCCGCCCGCGCCTTCGGGCAAGCGCATCCGGTTGCGGTATATGACGCAGGTGAAGACCCGGCCGCCGGGTTTCGTGGTGATGTGCTCGCACCCCGACGACATGCCCGACAGCTATCGCCGCTATCTTGTGAACGCGCTGCGCGACCATTTCGACATGCCCGGCACGCCGATCCGCCTGACGATGCGAAGCCAGGGCGACAAGAACCCGTTCAAGAACCCGAAGTCGCACGCGCCCGCTCGGCTACGGAAGCATATCGAGAAGAAGGACTGAGGGGGGCGTCAGCTCTGGGCGGGGCCCTGCCGACTGTCGGCTTCGCGCTTGGCGAGTTAGGCTTGCTCTGCCGACTGAGGGGCTGTTTCGTCGGTGGCGGTGGCGAGGCTTTGGTTCTTGTGGCCATGCGGGGGCTTGGCAGAGAAGCAATCTCTCAATCTCCGTAACCCGGCGGTTTATGCGCCCCTGCGGGGGTAGGGCTCTGCCGACTGGGGGCTGTTTCGGTGGTCGCGGGGGCATTGAATAATGGGTCCATGCCGGGGTGGGGGAGAGAAGCGAGCTCTTGGTCTCCGTAAGACGCTGGTTCTCGCGCCACTGCGGGGGTGGGGCTCTGCCGACTGTCGGCTTCGCGCTCTGCGAGTTGAACCAGTTATGCCGATTGATGGCCCATTTTGTCGGGGTTGCGGCGGGGACTTGGTTCTCGCGCCGCTGCGGGGGCGGCGCCCTGCCGACTGTCGGCTCCCCGACTTGCGACTTGGCATTGTTCTGCCGACTGGGGGGCCATTTCGCCGGTCGTGGCGGCGAGGCCAAGGTCCGCATAGACGCCGTCGAGGCAAGGGCCTGCCGGTTTGCCCTTTGAGCGGCGGGTCGGCCGGATGAGGCGCGTCGCGGGGGGGCGTGGCTGGTGGCTGCTTCGCTGAAGCCGCGCGGCCCGGGTGGCGCTGCCGACTGTCGTGTCGGGTCAGGCGCGTTCGGCCTTGTCCTGCCGACTGCGCGGGTTGGGACGCTGCCGTCCCGAGGGACACCTGGTGACGCGGGGCCGCAGATCGCCCCCTTGCCGCCGCGTGGGGATGGCGGGTTGTGGCGTGACTTTCCTCCCACGGCCCGGCCTCCCACCGTCGGACCTGCCGCAGCCCTGGCCGCAGATCGCCCCTTGCCGCTGCGCGGGGATGGCAGGCCTTGGCGTGAGTTTCCTTGCACCGCCGGTCCAGCCGCCCCGGCCGCCGCGCCTGACCCTCCAGTCGGCGGGGCCGAGCCCTGCCGTCATGCCGGGTCCGTGGCAGTCGGCAGAGCCGCCTTGGCCCGCCCTACTGCTCCGGCTCCACCAGCACGACCTCGCCCGAGCCTTCCAGCTGGCGGATCGCGAGCACGATGGCGCTCATCGCCTCTTCGGCGTCCTTTTCCTTGATCTTGCCGCGCTGCGCCATTTCCTCGCGCAGCGTCTGGGTCAGGCGCTGCGACAGGTTGGCCAGGATATGTTCGGCCGAGGGCGTCAGGTCGGGCACGCTCGCGGCATAGGCCAGCGCCGTCACGATCAGCGTCTGATCGACCAGGCGCACCACTTTTGGCACGTCGCGCGGCCCGAGCCGGGCCTTGATGTGTTCGAAGGTGAAGATGTTCTTCTTCACCACTTCGGCGAAATCCTTGTCCTGCTCGATCAGGCCCTTCAACACTTCGTCCCGGGTCGAGGCGGCGGCGACGTTCAGGATCGCGCCCACCCGCTCACCAGGGCCGGCATCGAAGGCCTTCAGCGGCTGGCTATCCAGCTGCGTCGCGAGCGCCAGGCCGATGCGATGCACCGTATCGGGATCGACATTGCCGGTCAGCGACACGGCATAGGCCACCGCCCGCGCCCTTTCGCCCGGCAGTTTCGACAAAAGCTCCGCCGCGCGGGGCACCGGCAGTTTCGAGAGCACCACCGCGCAGACCTCGATGCTTTCCTCCTCCAGAACCGGGGTGATGCGGTCCAGCGAGACGCCGTTGATCCGCTCCCACGGGTCGACCGAGGCATTGCCGCCCGACAGCCGGCGCAGGCGCGAGGCGGCATTGGCCGACATATGCCCATCCATCAGCGACAGCGCGCCTTCCAGCCCGCCGGGGAAGGAGAGGCCGACCTGTTCCAGCTCGCCCAAAAACTCCTCCACCACCTGGCGCAGGGTTTCGCGGCTGACGCGGCGCATCTTGCCGAGTTCCTGCGTCAGTTCCGATTGCATATCCTCGGGCAGGGTGGCGACCTTCAGCGGTGCGCCTTCGGCCAGCATGAGGCGCACGATGATCGCGGCCTTCTGCTTGGGGCTGATGCGCGGACGGCCGCCCTCGACCACGGCGGGGGCGGCGAAGCTGGACGGGTTGGTCAAATTGGCCAGCATTGCGGGGTTGAATGCCATGTCAGCTCCGATTCTTCAGTCGGGACCACCATGGCAAGCGCCGGTTAAGACGAGGTTTAGGCGAATGCGCCCTTCACCCGAAGACGCGGGCGAAGATCGTGTCCACGTGCTTGGTGTGATAGCCCAAATCGAACTTCTCTTCGATTTCGGCGGGCGAGAGCGCCGCGGTGACCTCGGGGTCGGCCAGGAGCTCGGTCTTGAAGTCGGCGCCCTTTTCCCAGACCTTCATCGCGTTCCTTTGCACCAGCCGGTAGCTGTCTTCGCGCGAAACGCCCGCCTGGGTCAGCGCCAGAAGCACGCGCTGCGACATGACCAGGCCTTTGAACTTGTTCATGTTCTTCAACATGTTCTCGGGATAGACCACCAGCTTTTCGACGACACCGCCTAGGCGATGCAGGGCGAAATCCAGCGTGACGGTGGTGTCCGGGCCGATGGCGCGCTCGACGCTGGAATGGCTGATGTCGCGTTCGTGCCACAGCGCCACATTCTCCAGGGCGGGCGTCACCGCGCTGCGCACGAGGCGCGCGAGGCCGGTCAGGTTCTCGGTCAGGACGGGGTTGCGCTTGTGGGGCATGGCCGAGGAGCCCTTCTGCCCGGGCGAGAAAAACTCCTCCGCTTCCAGCACTTCGGTCCGCTGCATGTGGCGGATTTCGGTGGCGATGTTCTCGATGCTGCTCGCGATCACGCCGAGCGTCGCAAAGAACATCGCATGGCGGTCGCGGGGGATGACCTGGGTCGAGATCGGCTCGGGGCTAAGGCCCATCATCTTGCAGACGTGGTCTTCGACACGGGGGTCGATGTTGGCGAAAGTGCCGACCGCGCCCGAGATCGCCCCGGTCGCCACTTCGGCCCGTGCCGCCACCAGCCGCGCCCGGCTCCGCGCCATCTCGGCGTAAAAGCGGGCAAAGGTCAGGCCCATCGTGGTCGGCTCGGCATGGATGCCATGGCTGCGGCCGATGCGCACCGTGTCCTTGTGTTCATAGGCGCGGGTCTTCAGGGCAGCCAGAACGCGGTCCATGCCCTTCAAAAGCAGGTCGGCGGCGCGGCAGAGCTGGACGTTGAAGGTCGTGTCCAGCACATCCGAAGAGGTCATGCCCTGGTGGACGAAGCGCGCTTCCTCGGCGCCTACGATCTCGGCCAGATGGGTGAGAAAGGCGATGACGTCATGCTTGGTGACGGCCTCGATCTCGTCGATCCGCGCCACGTCGAAGGTCGCATCCTTGGCCTTCCAGACGGCCTCGGCATTGGCCTTGGGGATCACGCCGATGGCGGCTTGCGCGTCGCAGGCATGGGCCTCGATCTCGAACCAGATCTTGAATCGGGTCTCGGGGGACCAGATCGCAACCATGTCGGGGCGGGAATAGCGCGGGATCATGCGGTGGGGCTCCTTCGGGGATAGGGGCCACTTACCGCCCCGGGCCGCGCGGCGCAAGGCAGAAGGCCGGACCTTGGTCGGTGGACGGGGCCGGGCGAAGCTGCGAAGGTCGGCCATGACTGCCCGGAGACCGCCGATGCCCCGCCTGTTGTTGATCCTGACCCTGCTGCTGTCCGGCGCGGCCGAGGCCGCCCCCCTCGGCCATGACGCCATCGCGCAACTTCTGACCGGGGCGCGGCTGGCCTATGACGACGGCACAGAGCAAAGCTTTCCGGCCGATGGGCGGACCTTGTTCTTTGCGCGCGACGGGTCGCAAAGCATCGGCCATTGGGAGCTGCGGGGCGACCTCTATTGCTCGGTCTGGCCACCCTCGGATCACTGGGCCTGCTACGGGGTCGAGGAAGCGGAGGGCGTCATCGCCTTCGTGGCCGAGGATGGGCGCCGCACGCAAGGCCGTCTCGCCCGCTGAGCCGTTGCCGAAAGGCGCGCTGCCGCGCAAGAATTTCATCGCGCCTCTGCGCCAAGGCGCAACCGGCTTGGGCGTGGCCTCCGGCGGGGATATTTGCACCAATGTGAAAGGGGAAGAGGGCCGCCGCCCTTCGGTCGCTCTGCCCAAGCGCGCCTGCGCTGGCAGCGGCGCAAGGCTGCCGCCTCTCCGCAGCCCTTTGCGCGCGACGTCCCAGGGCCGGGCTGACGCCGCCAAAGCGCCCCTTGCTCCTTTCATACTGGCTCAAATATCCCACGGGGAGGTCTGGAGGGGTGTGAAACC
>CAMFIX010000196.1 GCA_945952425.1 uncultured Pseudorhodobacter sp.
CGAGAAGCGTCCGCAGCCAGAGAGGGAGGGCGATCCTGACCTATTTCGCATCGTGCTCCACCGGAATGGTCGGACTGGGCCAACGCCGCGCCTGACGCGCGTATCGGCCTCGGGGGCGACCCCTTCCTGAAACCGTGACGCGACCTTTCACCTCGTGGTGAGGTCTGTCCATTTTCCCCAACAGAGGCATGTCCGCGACCCGGGCATGGAACATCATGACGTTGAACGAAACGCAGCTGCCGCTGCCGTCCCTGCGCGCCCTTATCGACCAGCACGGCGCGCTGGCCGTGGGCTTTGCCTTCCTGCGTGCCGCCTTGGCGCGCAAGAAGCACCCGCCGGACCTGGCCTTCGAGAGCCTGAGCCCGCATCTGCGGCGCGACATCGGGCTGGACCGGCGGGGTTGGGACTGAGGCGGCGGGGTGAACCCCGCCCTACGCGGCGACCATGCGTAGGGCGGGATTTATCCCGCCGCCCTTAAAATGGGATCGGCTCCATCACCTGGGGCTCGATCACCTTCACGCCGGGCAAGGCGGCCGCCAGTTCGGCCGCCGATTGCTCCAGAAGCGGGAAGGTGCGGTAATGGCAGGGGATGACCGTCTGGAAGTTGAAATAGCGTTTGGCCGCATAGGCCGCGCGCTTCATGTCCATCGTGAAATGCCCGCCTGCGCTCAGGATGCCGATGTCGGGCTTGTGCAGGTCGCCCATCCAGTCCATGTCGGCCATGATGTCGGTGTCGCCCGAGACATAGATCGTGTGCCCCTCGCCCGCGATCATGAAGCCCGCCTCCGACCCGATCGGCACGCCGTCGAAGGTCGAGGAATGGCAGGCGTTGACCATCGTCACCTTGGCGCCTCCGGCCTCCACCGTGCCGCCCTTGTTGAAGCCGATGATCTCGACCCCGTGCTTGGCCTGCATATGGCCCATCAGGTCATAGATGCCCGCCATCGGGATGCCGAGCGCCTTGGCGATCTCGGGCCCGTCGCCCGTGTGGTCGCCATGGCCATGGGTCAAAAAGACATGGGTGGCGCCTGTCAGTGCGGCGTCCCGGCGGTCGGCGGGGAACATCGGGTTGCCGGTCAACCAGGGGTCGACCAGCAGGACCGCATTTTCGATTTCGATCCGAAAGCCGGAATGGCCAAGCCAGGTGATGCGCATGATGGGTCTCCTTTGGCCTGAACCTAGGGCAATCGGCCAAAAACCCAAGGGCTTCTTGCACTGGCCCCGCCCCTTGGCTAAACGGGGCCGATCATCACCGGAGATACACATGTCGATCGACATCGCGACCGCGCGCAAGGTGGCCAAGCTCGCCCGTATCCGCGTCGAGGAGGAGGATCTGCCCCGCCTCGCCGGCCAGCTTTCCGACATCCTGGGCTTTATGGAACAGCTGAACGAAGTCGATGTGACGGGGGTGGAGCCCATGGTCTCGGTCACGCCGATGCGGCTGAAGCGGCGGGCGGATGGGGTGAGCGATGGCAATATCCAGGCGCAGGTGTTGAAGAATGCGCCCGATGCCCGGGAAGGGTTCTTTGCAGTGCCGAAGGTGGTGGAATGACGAACGCGAACGAACTGACCATCGCCGAGGCGCGGGATGCGCTGCGCAAGGGCGAGCTTTCCGCCGTCGATCTGACAATGGCCTGCCTGACGGCCATCGACGCCGGGGATGCGCTGAACGCCTTCGTCCACAAGACGCCCGACATCGCGCTGGACCAGGCGCGGGCGGCGGATGCCCGTCTGAAAGGTGAGGCGCCGGGGCTTTGCGGGATTCCGCTTGGGATCAAGGATCTGTTCTGCACCAAGGGCGTGCCGAGCCAAGCCGCTTCGAACATCCTGAGCGGCTTCAAGCCGGAGTATGAATCGACCGTCACCTCCAAGCTGTTCGAGGCCGGGGCGGTGATGCTGGGCAAGCTGAACATGGACGAATTCGCCATGGGGTCCAGCAACGAGACCTCGGCCTATGGCAATGCGGTCAACCCCTGGAAGGTGGACGACCGGCTGCTGACGCCGGGGGGCTCTTCGGGCGGGTCGGCGGCGGCGGTGGCGGCGGACCTGTGCCTGGGGGCGACGGGGACGGACACCGGCGGCTCGATCCGGCAACCGGCGGCCTTTACCGGCATCACCGGGATCAAGCCGACCTATGGGCGCGTCAGCCGCTGGGGCATCGTCGCCTTTGCCTCCTCGCTGGATCAGGCCGGGCCGATGACCAAATCGGTGCGCGATGCGGCGATCTTTTTGCAGGCGATGGCGGGGCATGACCCGAAGGATTCGACCAGCGCCGACATTCCGGTGCCGGATTTCGAGGCGGCGCTGACCGGCGACATCCGCGGCAAGAAGATCGGCATTCCCCGCGAATACCGCATGGACGGGATGCCCGCCGAGATCGAGACGCTTTGGGCGCGGGGCCAGGAGATGCTGCGCGATGCGGGGGCCGAGATCGTCGATATCTCGCTGCCGCATACCAAATACGCGCTGCCCGCCTATTACGTGATCGCCCCGGCGGAGGCGTCCTCCAACCTCGCCCGCTATGACGGGGTGCGCTATGGGCATCGGGCCAAGCTCGCGGCGGGCGATGGCATCACCGACATGTATGAGAAAACCCGGGCCGAGGGCTTTGGCCCCGAGGTCCAGCGCCGGATCATGGTCGGCACCTATGTGCTGAGCGCGGGCTTCTATGACGCCTATTACAACCGCGCCCGCAAGGTCCGCGCCCTGATCAAGCGCGACTTCGAAGAGGCGTTTGCGGCCGGGGTCGATGCGATCCTGACCCCGGCGACGCCCTCTTCGGCCTTCGGGCTGGGCGAAATGGCCAGTGCCGATCCGGTCGAGATGTATCTGAACGACGTCTTCACCGTGACGGTGAACCTTGCGGGCCTGCCGGGCGTTACCGTTCCGGTGGCGCTGGATCAGAAGGGCCTGCCGATGGGGCTGCAGCTGATCGGGCGGCCCTGGGACGAGGCGGGGCTGCTGAACCACGCCTATGTGCTGGAACGTGCGGCGGGCTTTGTTTCCAAGCCCGCGAAATGGTGGTAAGCGGGCGAAAATCCGCAAAGAGGCTAGGCAGATGCGCAAGGTGATGATCGGGATGGCGGCGGTGGCGGCCTTGGCGGGCTGCGGAGCGCCGGTTCCGGACAGCAATCCGCAGGGGGCGGGGTTCCAGGATTATAACTCCTATCTGCGCAACCGGGCCGCGGGGGTGCAGACCGCGCCGCAAGCCGGGGCCTATGGCACCACGACCCCGCAGCCGATGGCCAGCACCGGGTTTTCCACCGATGGCGCCGCGGCGGCGATCTCCGCGGCCGAAGGGGGGGCTTCGACCGCGGGGGTGATCGGCGGGACGACCACGGGCGCGCCGATGAACGCCACGGGGCTGGCGCCGAGCGCCACCGCGGGGGCCGTCGCGGGGCAGCCCACGGCGACCGGCGCTGCCTTGCCGCCCATCGATTCCACCGCCTGCGCCCAGCGGGGCAATGCCTTTGCCGGCATCCAGGAAACCACGTCGGAGATGAATGCCGTGGGCGGGGTCGCGACCGGCGGCGTCTCGGACGAGCAGGATTTCAACGCGGTGAAGTCGCGCGAGACGATCGAAAGCGACAAGCAGCGCATCGAATGCAACCGCGAGCAATATGTCGTCGTCCAGCCCGGCGCCCTGCCGGTGCGTCCGGGCGACGAGGGGCCGAATATCGCGGCCTATGCCTTGTCGACCAACAACCCGCCCGGGGTGAAGCTCTATTCCCGCCCGGCGTTTTACCTGACCAACCCGGAAAAGGCCTGCGCCAAGTTCACCTCTCCCGACAAGGCGCAGCAGGCGTTCCTGGCCGCGGGCGGGCCGCAGAAAGACCCCAAGGCGCTGGACCCCGATGGCGACGGCTTTGCCTGCGCCTGGGACCCTAGGCCCTTCCGCGCCGCCAAGCAATGACCTCGCCCAACCATGGCGAAAGGCGCGGGGGGATGACCCCGCGCCTTGTCGTTTTGCATTACACCGCGATGGCGTCTTTCGCCGAGGCGAAGGCGCGGCTTTGCGATCCGGTGCACGAGGTCTCGGCGCATTGGCTGGTGGATGTGGATGGGCGGGCCGAAGGCTTGGTGAGCGAGGAGCGCCGGGCCTGGCATGCGGGGGCGGGGGCCTGGGGCGGCTGTGAGGACGTGAACTCGGCCTCGGTGGGGATCGAGCTGCAGAACGACGGCAGCAGCCCTTTCCCGGCGCGGCAGATGGCGGGGCTGGAGCGGCTCTTGGCCGATGTGATGACGCGCTGGGCGATTGCGCCGGAAGGCGTCATCGCCCATTCCGACCTGGCGCCCTTGCGCAAGCGCGATCCGGGGGGGCGATTCGACTGGCGCAGGCTCGCGGCGGAGGGGCTGTCGGTCTGGCCTGCCGACCGGGTGGGCAAGGCGCAAGGCTTTGCCGCGGCGGCGGCGGCTTTCGGCTATCGCGGACCGGAGGCGGCGGTGCTGGAGGCCTTTCGGCTGCGCTTTCGGCCCTGGGGGCGGGGGCCGGTCTCGGCGGTGGATGCCGGGCTGATTGCCGACCTCGCGGAGCGCTTCCCCGCGGTTGTTTAGCGGAGCGCCTTGCGGCACGAGATTCCTATCTCGCCTCTGCGCGGGCCGCGCAACCGGCTCGGGACTTGACGCTTCGGGCTGGATCGGGCAATGCGGCAGCGCGCGGAGGGCTGGATGACCGCGAGGGGCAACCTTCGAGGAAAGTCCGGACTCCAGGAAGCAAGGGTGCCGGGTAACGCCCGGCGGGGGCAACCCCAGGGAAAGCGCAACAGAGAACAGTCTGCCGCGGTCCGCCGTGGCGATGGTGAAACGGTGGGGTAAGAGCCCACCACGGGCCTGGCAACAGGAACGGTATGGCAAGCCCCACCCGGAGCAATGCCGAATAGGGGCCTCGCGCGGAAAGGTCCGGACGGACAGCCTCGGCTGCCGGAGACCTCCGCAGGGACGCTTCAGCCCAGGGGCCCGGGTTGGCAGCTTGACCGCCGTGGCAACACGGTCGGCAGAGGAATGGTCATCCAGGGGCCGCAAGGCCCGGGACAGAATCCGGCTTACAGGCTCTCCGCGCAAATCTGATGCCCAGCCCTGCAAATATGGCCGGCGCCCTGTTGACTCTGGCCCGGCGATGGGTAAAAGGCGGGTTCAAGATTTTACGGGGGCCGCTGGCTTTCCCGCTGCAGGAGAGACGACCATGGCCAAACCGGCGACGATCAAGATCCGTCTGAACTCGACGGCTGGCACCGGGCACTTCTATGTCACCAAGAAGAACGCCCGCACCATGACCGAAAAGATGACGGTCACCAAATACGACCCCGTCAAGCGGGAGCATGTCGAATACAAGGAAGGCAAGATCAAGTAAGATCTGGCCCTTCGGCAAGGATGGAACCGCGCTCCGCTGGGGCGCGGTTTTTGCTTTTGGGGGCCGGGGCCTCCGGCGGGGATATTTGGGCAAGTATGAAAAGGGGCCTTGCGCGCGGTTGCCGGGGCAAGGGGAGTATTTGGGCCAAATTGAAAGCGGGGCGGCGGGTTGCGGCCTGCCGCGGGGAGAGGGGCTTCATGGGGCAGGGCGTGCGGCGGGTGATGATCGTGGGGCAGCCGGGCTCGGGGAAAAGCTGGCTTGCGCGGGAGATGGCAAAGCGGCTGGGGCTGCCCTTGTATCACATGGACCATATCCATTGGGCGCCGGGTTGGGTGCCGCGGGCCGAGGCCGAGAAGACCGCGCTGTGCGCGGCGGTCGAGGCGGGGGAGGCTTGGGTCTTCGAGGGCAATTACAGTCCGACCATGGCGAACCGGGTGGCGCGGGCGGATTTGGTGATCTGGCTGGACCTGCCCTTGGCCCTGCGGCTTTGGCGGGTGACGTGGCGCAAGGTCCTGGGCTTTGGCCGGGTGCGGCCCGACATGGCGCCGGGCTGTCCGGAGGGGCTCGGGCGTGAGGCTTTGGCGTTTTATGGCTATATATGGCGGACGCGGGCCAGCGGGCGGGCGCGGCTGGCGGAGGTTGCGGCTTTGGCCGGGTCGAAGCTGCGGCATCTGGCGGACCGGGCCGCGGTCGAGGCCTTTTTGCGCGGGATTTAAAGTAAAAGGGCCGGAGTTTCCCCCGGCCCCCTGTCACTCTGCCCTTCGGCTCAGTTCCGGCGGTCGCCCATGAACTGCAGCAGGAAGGTGAAGAGGTTGATGAAGTCCAGGTAAAGCTGCAG
>CAMFIX010000197.1 GCA_945952425.1 uncultured Pseudorhodobacter sp.
GGTCAGCTTGCGCCGCTCCAGCAGCACCACACCCGTCCACCCCGCCTTCGCCAGGTGAACAGCGACCGAACTCCCCGAGATGCCCCCGCCCACCACAACCGCCCGCGCCTTCGTCGGAATGCCCATCGTCTCGTCTTTCATTGGCCCAAAACTATCCCGGAGGGTCCGGGGGGCTGGCCCCACGGTTGGCGCGTCACGCGCGGATGCGCTCGTTCTTGGCATCCCACAGAGGCTGGTCGGCCTGCACCACCGCCGGATAGCGCCGCCCGAAGATTTCCACCTCCACCGCCGTGCCCGCCACATTCACCTCCGCCTTCAGCATCCCGAGGCCGATGCAGGCACCCACCCGGTGGCCGTAGTAACCCGAGGTCAGCTCGCCCACGATGGCGCCGTCCTTCCAGATCGTGGACATATAGGGCGGGTCTTGCTCGCCCGCCTCGATGACCAGGGTGCAGAAGCGCTTCGCCACGCCGCGCTGCTTTTCGGCCTCCAAGGCCGCGCGCCCTCTGAAGTCCTTCGACCAATCGACGAACCGCTCCAGCCCGCCCTGCAGGACCGAGTAATCGGTGGAAAGGTCACCCTTCCAGGCCCGATACCCCTTCTCGATCCGCAAAGAGTTCAGCGCGAACATGCCGAAGGGCTTGAGGCCCAGCGGCTTGCCCGCCGCCATCACCGCCGCGAAGACCTTCGGCGTATCGGCCACACGGGAGTGAACCTCCCAACCCAGTTCCCCGGCGAAGCTGACCCGGAACAGATAGACCTCTGCCCCCGCGATCCGGGCTGTCTGGAAGGTCAGCCAGCCCTTGGTCAGGTCGGCCTCCGAGCAGGCCGCGAGGATCTCGCGGCTCTTCGGGCCGGTCAGGATCTGGCAGGACCAGGCCTCGGTCACGTCCTGCAGCGACAGCCCCGGCGCCAGGTGGCGCAGCAGCCATTCCTTGTCATGGGCTTGCGCCGTGGCGGCGGTGATGAGGAGGAACGCATCCTCCCCCATCCGCGCCACCGACATTTCCGTCACGATCCGCCCCTTGTCGTCGGCGAAATAGGCGAGCCCCAGCCGCCCGACCGAGGGCAGCTTGCCGGTGACCTGGGCGCTCAGCCAGTCCGCCGCGCCCGCCCCGGTCAGCATGTAACGTGAGAACCCCGGCAGGTCGAGGATGCCGGCGGCATCCCGCACGGCCTCGCACTCGGCCTTCACGGCCTGGAACCAGGGGCCCTCACGGTCCCAGGTCCGCTGGGACTCTTCGGCCACGTCATCGCCGGACCGGGCATACCACAAGGCGCGCTCCCAGCCGTTGTAGGGGCCGAACTGGGCGCCCATCGCCTTGGTCGCCTCGTGGACGGCGGACAGCTTCTTGTCGCGACCCTCGGGCCAGGCGTGGTGGGGGAAGTGGATGGCATATTCGTGGCCATAGACCTCCATCCCCTTCTTGACGCAATACTCCGCATCCTCAAAGCCGGTAAAGCGGCGGGGGTCGCAGGACCACATATCCCATTCCGTCGCGCCCTCGGTCACCCATTCCGCCAGCACCTTGCCCGCGCCGCCCGCCTGGCAGATGCCGAAGGTGAAGACGCAGGCCTCATAGGCATTGGGCAGCCCCGGCATCGGCCCGATCAGCGGGTTGCCGTCCGGCGTATAGGGGATCGGGCCGTTGATGACCTTGGTCAGGTTCGCCTGACCCAGCAGCGGCACCCGGGCCATGGCGTCATTGATGTGCCACTCCAGCCGCTCCAGATCGTCGGGGAAAAGCTGGAAGCTGAAATCCTCGGGGAAGGGATCGGACGTCTCGACCCAATGCGCCTTGCAGTTGCCCTCATAGGGGCCGAGGTTGAAGCCCATCTTCTCTTGCCGCAGGTAATAGCTGCTGTCCACGTCGCGCAGCAGCGGCAGCTTGTGGCCGACCTCTTTCGACCAGGACTCCAGCTCGGGGATGGTATCAAACAGCATGTATTGATGGCTCATTACCATCATCGGAAGCTTGCGGCCGAACATCTCGGCCACCTTGCCCGCGTAGTAACCGGCGGCATTGACCACCTTTTCGCAGCGCACCTCGCCCTTCGGCGTCACGACGACCCATTCGTCGCCCTCGCGGCGGACCGAGGTCACCGGGCAGAAGCGCTCGATCCGGGCGCCCATCTGCCGCGCGCCTTTCGCAAGCGCCTGCGTCAGCTGCGCCGGGTCGATGTCGCCGTCATAGGGGTCATGCAGGGCGCCCGTCAGGTCATGGGTCTCGACGAAAGGATAAACCCGCTTGATCTCGTCGGGCGTCAGGATGTTCAGATCCATCCCCTGATACCGCCCCATGCCGACGACCTTCTGGAACTCCATCAGCCGTTCGCGCGAATGCCCCAGCCGGACCGAGCCCGTGACGTGGTAGTTCATCGGGTAATCGACTTCCGCCCCCAGCCGCCGATAAAGCTCGGCGCTGTAGCGCTGCATGTTCATGATCGACCAGCTGGAGGAAAACGTCGGCACATTCCCCGCCGCATGCCAGGTGCTGCCCGCCGTCAGCTCGTTCTTTTCCAGAAGCAGACTGTCCGTCCAGCCCGCCTTGGCCAGGTGATACAGGGACGAGACACCGACGGCGCCGCCCCCGATGATGACGACACGGGCGTGGGTGGGGAAATCGGACATCGGGGCCTCCTTGACTTGGCCCCCTTTATCGCCGCCGGGGGCCTCTCTTTCAATTCGGCCTTTGCCCTGCTATTGATCGGAAAACCCGATCAGAGTGCCAGATGCAGATCGAACTCATCGAAACCTTCCTCGACCTCTGCGAGACCCGCAGCTTTCACCGCACGGCCGAAAGGCTGTCGGTCACGCAATCCACCGTCTCGGCCCGGCTGCAGGCCCTCGAGGCGGCCCTGGGCGTGCGGCTTTTCACCCGATCCCGCGCGGGCACCGAACCCACACCAGAGGGCACGCGGTTCGAGCCCCATGCGCGGATGCTGCGCCATGAATGGCACCAGGCGCGGCGGCGCATCCTGATCCCGCAAAGGGCGGCGCATCTGGTGCGCATCGGCATCCAGAACGACCTTTCGGCGCTTTATCTCGGCGGCTGGGTCGCCGACTTCCGCCGCGCCACGCCCGAGACCGCCTTTTACATCGAGCCCGATTACTCCAACCAGATGTGCATGGACCTTCTGGCCGGCACGCTGGATTTCGCCGTCATGTTCTCGCCCAAACCCCACCCCGACCTGCATTTCGAAAGCGTGGGCGAGGTGGCCTATGCCATGGTCTCGACCGAAACCGACCGGATGGAGGGGGTGCGGGCGGAAAGCTTCGTCTTCGGGCATTTCTCCCCGGCCTTCGAGGTGATGCACCGCCAGGTCACGCCCGACCTTGCCGAGGCCGCGGTGTCGGTCGGGCAATCGGCCTCGGTCGTCTCGTTGCTGATGGCCAGCGGCGGGGCGGGTTACGTGCTGGAGAAATCGGCGGCCGAGCTGGTCGCCCGCGGCGCCGCGCAAAGGGTCGCCGATGCCCCCGCCCTGCGCCAGCCGGTCTATGCCGCCATGCACCTGCGCGACCGGATCACCCCCATGCACCGCCGCCTGACGCGCATCGTCGGCCGCGCGCTGAACTAGCGCCGCCAGCCCGCAAGGTCGACGGCAAAGCGCAAGGTGCCGCCGTCATAGGCGTCGATCGTCGAGTGCCGCCATTCATAGCCCAGGCTCACCCGCGTGCCGCTGGCCAGCCAATGTTCGACGTCAAGGCTCCAGACCCCGTCGCGGCGGGGCGTGCCGAAGATCACCTCGCCCGCCTCGTCCTGGTGGGCGAGCGCGATCCCGAAGCGCCCGCCGCGCCAGCGCGCCGTCTCGCGCAGGCGCACCCCCTGCCAACCGGCAACCTCCTGCCCCGCCTCCAGCCCCAGCGTCACCAGCCCAAGCCCCGGCCGCGCAAGCTCGACCTGCAGCCGCGCCGTCGCCCGCCGGTTGCCCGCGCTGCGCTCTTGGCCAAGACGCAGCGCCAGCCGCCCCACGCCCTTGTCCAGCGCCACCATCTTCGTCAGCTCCACCGAAGGCACCGTCGTGCGCGTGGTCGAAAGCGCGCGCCGCACCACCTCGTGCCCGAAGCACAGGTCCAGGAACTGCCAGCCCCCCAGATCCTTGACCGCGCAGACCTGCCCGCTCAGCCGCACCACCGACAGATCGGCATCCAGCGCATGCGCCCCAAAGATCACCCCACGTGCCGTCAGCCCGAACCCCGGCGCCAGGCCCGAGACCTGCCCGAAGCCCAGCCGCACCCCCGGCAGCAGCCCCGCCACCGCCCGCGCCTGCGGATCGACCGTCAGCACCAGCGGGCCAAGGCGCACCGTATCCGAGGGAATGCCGCCGTTGATGTTGCCATCCCAGGTCAGGGTCGGCGCCAGCGCGACCTGCGGCGGCAGCACGCGCCCGGCCATGCCCGCGGTCAAGGCGATGCGGCCCACCGGCTCTTCCCAGCCGGCGGGACGCTCGGTCTGCAGCGCAAAGGCCAAAAACCGCGGATCGTCGGACAAGGCCGCCGCGGGCCAGGCCTGGGCCAGCGCCCCTCCGGCCAGCCAGATGCCCCAGAAAGCCAGCCAGAACCGGCGCATCGCCTATTTCTCGGCCGCGCCAAAGCCCGAAATCGACACGCCTGCCACGTTGAAATTGATGTTCGCCCCGATCAGCGAGGCATCGTCGCGATAGAACGTGCCATCGAGATTGCCGGTGACCGGCACGGTATTGCTGCTTTGATAGGCCAGCGCGCCCGACAGCGGACCGATCAGCGAGGTGCCGATGATCGTGCCGTCCTTCATGGTGATCTGGCCCGACAGATGCGTCTCGTCGGCCAAGACGAAATTGTTCAGCGTCGCGTTGGCGGTGTTGTTCGCGAAATTCGCCTTCACCTGCATCCCCGAGACCATGTAGACCGAGGTGTTACTATAGGCCACCGCCCCATTGTAGGTCGCGGTGCCCGAGGTCGGCATGACCGAAGTCTCCATCGTGCCCGCCGCGACGGCGCGGTTGTCGATGTCGGTGAATTTCGCATTCAGGGAACTGAAGCTCGTCTGTTCGTCCGAACCGCTGCAGGCCGACAGTGCGAAAAGAGCCAGAATCAGGAAACGGCGCATCATCAATTCCTTTCTCGCCAATTCACGAAAACGTAATCGGGCGGTCGTTCTGAACGCAAGTCCAAATCCTGCCCCCGCCTTAGCGAATTGTTTGCCGCGGCGAAAAGAGCACTCCCGAAAGAGCGCCCCCGTCAGATCACCGTCTTCAGCCGATAGCCCGGCCCATGGGTCAGCCGCACCCAGGTCACCGGCGCGGCCTCGCCCCAGGTGCAGCGTTCGGTCACGAAGACCGGGGTGCCGGGGGCCAGGCCCATGGCGCGGGCGGTCTCGGGGGCCAGGGCCTCGGCCGAAAAGGCGATGTCGCCGGTCGAGAAGGGCACATGGGCGACCAGCCATTCATTGGCGCTGACCGTGGCGAAATCCGGCCGTGGATCGGGCAGCAGGCCGGGGTTCAGCCAGCGCGCCTCATGGGCGAAGGGGGCGCCATCGGCCAGATGCAGGGTTTCGAGGTATAGCATCGCCCCCAGGGCCTCGCCGCCGAGGATGGGCCAGCCCAGCACCGCCGCCACGGCCAAAGGCGGGCGGCTGATCTCTTCCCGCAAGAGCCTTACGGCGTAAACCTGACCCCGGCCCTGCACCTCGGCCCGGATCACCGGGATCTCGAAGGTCGCGCGGCGCACCGGAAGCGCCGCCACCCGCGTGCCCGCCTTGCGCTTGCGCTCCAGCACGCCCGCGCGGGCAAGCTCGGTCAGCGCGCGGTTCACCGTGGCCCGGCTGACGCCGAATTCCTGCGCCAGCGCCTCCTCGCCCGGGATCGTCGCCCCCGGCGCCCAGTCGCGCGCCCGGATGCGCGACAGCACCTCGGCCTTGATCTCTTCCCAGCCCATCCCAAGCGCCCCTTACAGATTGGCGGCCAGCCGCGCCATGACGCGGCCAAAGCGCGGCGTCACCCGGTCGCGCGCGATGTGGCGCCCTTGGGTGACGATGTGCCGCCCGGCCGACCAGACCTCGCGCACCAGGCGGTCGTCGCCCGCGAAGGCGAACGTGTCCAAGAGCCGGTCGCCCTGCCGCCCGGCCATATCGGGGCCACTGGCATCCAGCGCCACCAGGTCCGCCCACATCCCCGGCGCGATGGCGCCAGAGGCCCGCC
>CAMFIX010000198.1 GCA_945952425.1 uncultured Pseudorhodobacter sp.
ACACAAGGGTGGCGCCCTCGCCCCGCAGCGCCTCGGTGGCGAGGGGGGCGGGGTCGGCGCCGGTCTCGAGCGCGGTCGGGTGGAACTGGATGAACTCGGCGTCGCGGATGACGGCGCCGGCACGGGCGGCCATGCCGAGCATCTGGCCGCGGATGCGCCCCGGGTTGGTGGTGACGGCGTAAAGCCCCGCCGCGCCGCCACCCGCCAAAAGGATGGCGGGGGCGCGGATCTCTCCCCTGCCCTGCCCTTCGACGGTGACGCCCGTGACGCGGCCCTGCTCGACGATCAGGCTGGTGGCCGAAAGTCCCGTCGCCACCTGCACCTGCGCCGCGGCCTGAACGGCGCGGATGAGGGTCGCCATGATCGCCTGGCCCGCGCGGTCGCCACCCACCCGCACCACGCGGGCCGCACCATGCGCCGCCTCGCGCGAGAGCATGTAGCCGCCATGGACATCCCGGTCGAAGGGGGCGCCAAGCGCGGCGAGGCGGGCGATGTGGTCGGGGGCCTCTTCGGTCACCCGGGCGGCGACGGCAGGGTCCACGATCCCCGCGCCCGCCGCGATCGTATCGGCCAGGTGATCGGAGGGGTGGTCGCCCGGCCCCATGGCGGCCGCAACCCCGCCCTGCGCCCAGGCCGAGGAAGCGCCCTGCCCCAGGGGCTCGGGCACGATGACCAGGCAGGGCCGCTCCAGCGCCAGCGCGGCATAAAGCGCCGCGATACCGCCGCCGACGATCAGGACGCGATCTGTCTTCACCGCGACAGGTCGATCATGCGCTGCACCGAGGCGCGGGCGCCCTCGGCCAGATGGGCGGGAACCTCGACCGGCGTGGTCATGGAATGCAGCGACCAGAGGATCTTTTCCAGCGTGATCATCTTCATATAGGGGCACATGGTGCAGGGGCCGACGAACTCGACCCCCGGATGGGCGTCGGCGATGTTGGACGCCATCGAGCATTCGGTGACGAGCAAAGCCTGCGCCGGCTGCTCGCGGCCCACATAGTCGATGATGCCGGAGGTCGAGCCGGTGTAATCCGCCTCGGCCACCACATCGGGCGGACATTCGGGATGGGCGATGATGCGGGTGCCGGGGTGGAAGTCGCGGAATTCGCGCAGGTCTTGCGCGGTGAACTGCTCGTGCACGATGCAGGCGCCGTCCCACCAGACGATGGTCTTTTCGGGCACTTGGGCGGCCACGTTCTGCGCCAGGTATTTGTCGGGCAGCATGATGACCGTCTGGGCGTCCAGCTTGCGGACAATCGCCGCCGCATTGGCCGAGGTGCAGCAGATGTCGGCGGCCGCCTTCACCTCGGCCGAGGTGTTCACATAGGCCACCACGGGCGCCCCGGGATAGCGGCGGCGCATCTCGGCCACGCCCGCGGCGGTGATCGACGAGGCCAGCGAGCAGCCCGCCTCCATATCCGGCATCAGGACGGTTTTGCCGGGGTTCAGCACCTTGGAGGTCTCGGCCATGAAATGCACGCCGCCCTGCACGATGACCTTCTGCGCCACCGATCGCGCCGCGATGGCGAGCTGCAGGCTGTCGCCCACCACGTCGCAGACACCATGAAAGACCTGCGGCGTCATGTAGTTGTGACCCAGGATCACCGCGTCGCGCTCGGCCTTCAGCCGGTTGATCGCCAGGACATAGGGCGCGTGCGTCGCCCATTCGGCGAAGGGGATGACGCGGGCCGCCTTCTGCCACTGGGCGCGGGTCGCCTCGGCGGCCTTGAGCGAGGGGGCGAGGTCGTAGGTCGCGGCCAGCTCGGCGCGGATCGGGGAGAGGTCGAGCATGGATGGCCTTCCTTCGGCAGCGTCGGTAAAGCGCGGGCAAGCGTCGCTTTCGGGCGGCGTCTATGGGGTTCGCGCAGCAGATGCAAGGCGTGGTTGTATCCGAAGGGGGGGCGGCTGCAAGGGCCAAGCGTCCGCCCGGGGCGCGCGGGATCGTCCGCCCTTCCCCTCGTCCCGGCTTCGGCCTAATCAGGACAGCGCGGGGCCCTCGCCCCCATGGAGACCGCCATGACCGCCATCGTCTTCGACCTCGACGGCACGCTGATCGACAGCCTGCCCGACATCCATGCCGCGCTGAACAAGGTGCTGGCGGGCGAGGGGGTGGAAGGCGTCAGCGCGGCAGAGGCGCAAGGCTTCATCGGCCATGGCATCCCGAACCTGGTGGCCCAGGCGCGTCATGCGCGCGGCATCGACATCGCGCGCCAGCACGAGATGACCGAGGCGATGTTCGCCCATTACCTTGCCCATCCGGCCGATCTGACGCGGCCCTACCCCGGCGTGGTCGATTGCCTGCAGGCGCTGCAAGC
The DNA here is from genome assembly GCA_945952425.1 of uncultured Pseudorhodobacter sp. GTDB lineage: Bacteria > Pseudomonadota > Alphaproteobacteria > Rhodobacterales > Rhodobacteraceae > Stagnihabitans. Next base: position 2,316 of record CAMFIX010000198.1, read on the forward strand.
GGCGGGCCATCCCTTGGGGCTCTGCACCAACAAGGCGCTGAAACCGACGCTGGAGATCCTGGACGCGCTCGACCTGCGGGGGTTCTTCGCCGCGATGATCGGGGGCGACAGCCTGCCGCAGAAGAAGCCCGACCCCGCGCCGCTCCATGCCTGTTTCGCCAGCCTCGGGCCGCCGCTGCTTTACGTCGGCGACAGCGAGGTGGATGCCGAGACCGCTCAGCGCGCCGGCATCCGCTTTGCGCTTTACACCCAAGGCTATCGCAAGGCGCCGGTCAGCGCGCTGCCCCATGACCTGGCCTTCGACGATTTCGCCCGGCTTGCCCCCTATGTCGCCCGCCTGGGCGCTGTCATCTAAGCTTCACGCCCCCGTCAAGGCGCTGTCACCCGTCCGGCCTATCCCCCGTTGCACCGTTACAGGGGGCGCATGGTGCTTGAGGTCAGGGAAGTCACGCGAGTTTACGGCAGCCGCAACGCCGTCGATGCGGTGAGCTTTGTCCTCGACCGGCCGGGGTTCGTCGGCATCATCGGCAAGTCGGGAGCGGGCAAATCCACGCTGCTGCGCATGCTGAACCGGCTGACCGAGGCGTCCTCGGGCCAGGTTCTGTTCCAGGGCCAGGACATCCTAGGCCTGAAGGGCGCGCACCTTCGCCAGTGGCAGGGCCGCTGCGCGATGATCTTCCAGCAGTTCAACCTGGTGCCGCGGCTGGATGTGGCCTCCAACGTGCTGCACGGGCTTTTGTCGCGGCGCCCGGTGGTGCGGACGCTTCTGAACCTCTGGTCGGAAGAGGATGTGCGGGCGGCGCTCGCGATCCTGGAGCGACTGGGCATCGCAGACCAGGCGGCGAAGCGGGCCGAGGCCCTGTCGGGCGGCCAGCAGCAGCGCGTGGCCATCGCCCGCGCGCTGATGCAAGACCCCGCCGTGATCCTGGCCGACGAGCCCATCGCGAGCCTCGACCCGATGAACGCCACCCTTGTGATGGAGACCCTGCGGCGCATCCATGAAGAGGACGGGCGGATGATCCTCGCCAACCTGCACACCTTGGACACCGCGCGGCGCTATTGCGACCGGGTGATCGGGATGCGCGATGGCCGCGTGGTCTTCGACGGCACGCCCGATCAGCTGACCCCGGGCGTGGCGCGCGACATCTATGGCGCGGGGGCCGATTTCAACGAGGCCGCGACCTCGACCGCCCTGCCCCAGAACCTGCCGACTGCACCCGATGGGCAATACGCCGAACGGATGCTGGCCGACTGAACCTTGGTCTTTCGCGGCGGGGGTTCCTGCCACGATTGGCCAGCCTGCGACTGAACCCCTCGAAAGGACAGATGATGAAGAAACTGCTTGCGATCCTTGCCGCCACGACCTGCGTGACCTCGGCCCATGCCGACGGCATCACCGGCTTCAACATCGGCATCCTCGGCGGCGAGAACGCCCAGGACCGCATCACCAAGAACGAATGCTACCGCGCGGCCATCGAGAAGGAACTCGGCGTTCCGGTGAAGATCTTCACCCCCGCCGATTATGACGGCGTGATCCAGGGCCTCCTGGGCGGCACGCTCGACATCGCCTTCCTCGGCGCCTCGGGCTATGCCAAGATCGTGCTGACCGATGCCAAGGCAGTGGATGCCGCGCTGACCGTGCAGAACGTCGATGGGACCGAGGGCTATTACTCCATCGGCTTCACCCGCAAGGACACCGGCATCAAGTCGATCGACGATGCCAAGGGCAAGGTCTTCGCCTTTGGCGAGCCGAATTCGACCTCGGGCTACCTGGTCCCGGCCTCGGAGCTGACCGCGAAATATGGCGACCTGAAGGCCTTCTTCAAGGACATCCCCTTCTCGGGCGGGCATGAGCAGACCATCGTCGGCGTGGCGAACGGCACCTATGACGCCGGGGTCTCCTTTGGCGACGGGATCGGCGACTGGGCCGAGGGCTTCACCTCGGGCGCCTTCCACAAGGCCGCCGAAGCGGGGCTGGTCGACATGAACAACCTCGTCGAAATCTGGCGCTCGACGCTGATCCCGAACGGGCCCTTCGTGATCCGCCAGGCCCTGCCGCAGGATGTGAAGGACAAGGTCGTGAAGCTGACCGCCGACCTGCCGACCACCGACCATGCCTGTGCCGTCGGCGTGAACGGCGGCGACCTCAAGGCCTTCGTGCCGGTGGCCGCGGGCTTCTATGACGGGATCATCGCGGCCCGGAAGTTCCAGGACACGCAGAAGTGATTTCATGACGGCCGGCCCGGGTTCCCGCCCATCGGGAGCCCGGGCTTTTTGTGGAGCTTGCGATGGTCGACCTCTCCTTCGGACCCGAGCCCGGGCGGCGGTTGAACCCCTCCGACCGCTCCGAGGCTTACCTGATCCTGCTGCGCCGCCGCAGGCTGTATTCCACGATCGTGCTGGCGCTGTTCGCAGCCCTGCTGGTCGCGGGCTTTCCCCTGACCGAGGCGCGCAATGCCGGCGGCTTTCTGAACGGTCTGCCGCATCTTTTCGACTTCCCCGCCGAGATCCTGCGCGAAGCCTGGGGTGCGCGCGCACGCCTGCCGGGGCTGATGGCCGAACACCTGCCCGCCCTGGTGGAGACTTTGAACATCGCCGCCGTCTCGACCCTTCTGGGCGCGCTGGCGGCCGGGGTGCTGGCGCCCCTCTCCACCCGCGGCCTCGCGCGGTTCCCCCGCCTGATCCCGGTCTTCCGCCGCGTGATGGACATCACCCGCGCGATTCCGGATGTGGTGATCGCCCTGGTCCTTATCTTTGTCATGGGCGGCGGGCCGATCCCGGCGGTCATCGCCATCGCTTTCCACACCACCGGCGCCTTGGGCAAGCTTTTCTCGGAGGTCGCCGAGAATGCCGATCTGAAGCCCATCGAGGGGCTGACCTCGGTCGGCGCCACCTGGAGCCAGCGCATGGCCTTCGGCCTTCTGCCGCAGGTCGCGCCGAACTGGCTGAGCTATGCTTTGCTGCGGTTCGAGATCAACGTCCGCGCCTCGGCCATCCTGGGCTTCGTCGGCCAGGGCGGCATCGGTTACGACCTGAAGATCGCGCTGCAATGGGGCCAGGGGAAATATGACCAGGTCGTCGCGGTCTTCATCCTTTTGTTCCTGACCATCGTCGTGATCGACCGCACCTCGGATGCCCTGCGCAACCGCCTGACGAAAGGGGCCTGAGGATGGAGGCGACACTCTCGCGCTTTCGCACCCGCGCCCGGATCTCTCTGGCCTTGCCCGCGCTGGTGCTGATCTACCTGTTTTACGCCGCCCTGGCCTTCGATGTGGCGGGGCTTCCGGGCAAGATGCGCTGGGACAATGCGCAGGTGCTCTTGGGCGATTTCGTCGCCTACAAGGTCCATGCGATCCGCGACAACCGGAAGGGCCAGATCAGCGCCAACATCGACGGCGATGCGCGCGACAGCTATCCGGTGCTGCCGGGTTGGGTCAGCGCCGAAAGGGTGGACCTCGGCGGCGGATATGTCGTGACCTGGCTGCCCGGCGCCGCGCGGTTCGACATCCCGGGCTATGGCGCGCTGACGGTGACCGAGACGGCCGGCAAGCTGGCCGTCTCCGCCCCGGGCGCTCTGCCCGACTGGGTCAGCGCCTCGGACGCCAAGGTCACCGTCATCACCCCTGCCGGGCGACTGAACTATCTGAAATCCCGCGCCGAGGTCTGGCGCTATTTCCCCGGCTGGGCCTCGTTCTTCTTCACGCTGGACACGCCTTTCGCCTCGAAAAGCTGGTCAGAGCTGGCCGCGCTCGCCCTCTGGCAACCCCGCCTCGACCCGGCCATGCCCAACATTCAGGCCATGGCGCTGGCTTTCTGGAACAACCGGCTCTGGCATCACGGCGAGGTCGCCGCCGCCATGGGC
>CAMFIX010000199.1 GCA_945952425.1 uncultured Pseudorhodobacter sp.
GGTGACGCCCTTCACGCTGGCGGGCGCCATGGCCCCGGTGACCATGGCGGGCGCCGTGACGTTGAGCCTCGCCGAGGCGCTGGCCGCCATCGCGCTTCTGCAATACATCGCCCCGGGCTGCCCGGTGGCCATCGGCACCTTCACCTCGAATGTCGACATGAAGTCGGGGGCACCTGCCTTCGGCACGCCCGAATACATGCGCGCGACGCAGATGACGGGCCAGCTGGTGCGGCATTACAAGCTGCCGATGCGGTCTTCGGGCGTCTGTGCGGCGAACGTGCCCGACGGCCAGGCGATGTGGGAGACGTCGAACTCGCTTTGGGCCGCCGTGCAAAGCCGCACCAACATGGTCTATCACGCGGCGGGCTGGCTGGAGGGCGGGCTGATCGCGTCGCCTGAGAAGTTCATCATGGACTGCGAAGTCCTGCAGATGATCCAGCGCTATTTCGAAGAGGCCACCTTTGCCACGACCGACGAGGATATCGCGCTGGATGCGATCCGCGACGTCGGGCCCTCGGGGCATTACTTCGGCGTGGCCCATACCCAGGCGCGCTACCAGACGGCCTTTTATTCGCCCTTCGTCAGCGACTGGCGCAATTACGAGGCCTGGAACCTCGACGGTGCGCAATGGACGGCGGAGCGGGCGCACAAGATCTACAAGGCGATCATGGCGGAATTCGAAGCCCCGCCGATGAATGGCGATCACCAGGAAGAGCTGAAACGCTTCGTCGCCAAGCGCAAGCAAGAGGGCGGGGCGCCGACCGACTTCTGAGGAAAGCCGGGGGGCTGCTCGCCCCCCGGACCCCCTCGCCAAGGGGGAGCACGCTCCCCCTTGGAACCCCCGTGAGTATTTGGGCCAAATTGAAAGCTGGGGGCGCCCCTTCCCGGAAAGCTGCCCTGTTTCCGCCTTTCCATCCCGCGCCCCGCCCTTTACGCTTTCCCCAAACGGAGGGCCCCATGGCACGACAGCGCGGCATCATGAGCTTGATCGGGGCCCTTGCGGGTCTTGGCCTTTACCTGCTCTTCCTGGTGATCGACGCCGAATGGATCGGGCCGCGGGTCGCCTTGGCCGCCATCACCTTTCTGGTCAGCCTGACCTTGGGGCTGATGACGCTTTCGGGGCCTTTGGGGCTTGGGCGGGCGATCCCGCGCGCCGCGGGGATGGGGGCGCTGCTGGCGGCGCTTTTGTCTTTCGCGGCTTTGCGCTTTGCCACGCCCGAGGGCCTGTCGGACGCGCCCCTGACACTGGCGAGCCTCGCCATCCTTTTGACGCTGCCCTGGCCCTTCCTCGTGACCGCCGCCGCGCCCGAGGGCTGGCGCGACTATCCGGGGCTGTTCCGCGAAAGCTGGTCGATCCTGGTGCGGCTGGTCATCGCGCTGCTTTTCGCCGGGCTTTTGTGGCTGACGCTGTTTCTCTGCGACGAGATCCTGGGGCTTGCGGGCCTGCATCTCTTGTCGCGGCTTCTGGATTGGCCTCCGGCGCCCTGGCTGGTCACCGGGGCGACGCTGGGCCTTGCCGTGGCGGTGGTGGACGAGATCGCCCCGGCGCTGTCGCCTGCGCTGCTGCTGCGGCTCTTGCGGCTTTTGTTGCCCTTGGTGCTGGTGGTGACGGCGCTGTTCCTGGTCACTTTGCCGATCCATGGCTTCGGGGCGATCTTCGGGCTGGTCTCCTCGGCGGGGACGCTCTTGTGCCTGTCGGCCTTGGCGGTGACGCTGGTCACCTCGGCCATCGACGAGGATGACCTGGCCGCGACCTCCGCCCCCCTGATGCGGCGCGCGACCCGGGCGCTGGCGGTTCTGGCGCTGGTGCCCGCGGGGCTTGCCGCCTGGGCGCTGGCCTTGCGCGTCATGCAGCACGGCTGGACCCCGGGGCGTTTCATGGCCGCCACGGTGACGCTGGTGCTGGTGGGCTATGGGCTGGCCTATGTCGCGGCCTGCCCGCGCCGCGACTGGATGGAGCGCATCCGGCAGGCCAATATCGTGCTGGCGCTGGGGCAGATCGCGCTGGCGGTCCTGTGGATGACGGTGCTGAACCCCGAGGCGCTGTCGGTCCGCTCGCAGATGGCGCGGCTGCAGGCGGGGGTGGTCAGCCCGCAGGATTTCGACATCAATGCGCTGGGCGGCTGGGGCGTGGCGGGGGCCGAGGCGCAGGCGAAGCTCGCCGCCGATCCGGCCTTTGCCGGGCTTGCCCAGCCCGAGACGCCGCCGACCCCGGCCGAAGACCGTCTCGCGCTGCAAAAGACCTTGGTCCTGCGTCCCGACACGGCCGAGACCCAAGCCCTGCGCGACCGCATCCTGGAGGGCGTCGCCGATTACGAGCTGGTCCGCTGGCGCCAGGCCTGCGCCCGGCCCCTGCCCGAGGGCGGGGCGGGCTGCGTCCTGGCCTTCGCCGATTTCCTGCCCGCGGTGCCGGGGCCCGAGGCGCTGCTGGTGACCCGCGACCGCGACGGCTATGTCGCGGCCGAGGGGTTTTCCTTCCCCGACAGCGGCTTGGCCCGCCATGCCGCAGCCAGCCTGCAGGGCCTGCCCGATGCGACCTCGGGCCCCGGGCTGATCGCGCGGCTGCAGAACCAGCCGCTGGCGCTTGCGCCGGTGGCCCTGAACCAGCTGCAGGACGGCGGGCTTTTCTTTGCGCCCTGAGCACCTGCCCGGGGTCTGCGAACATACATTCGGATAATTCAGCGCTTTCAGGGGTTCTTAACCTCCGCCCGGTAGTCTTCTGCGAAACGAGGGTGCGATGCTGGGCCTGATCATCAGATCTTTCCAATATTTCCTGATCGACACCTGGGGGGTCGAGGCGTGGGAAACCGTCGCCAGCGACCTCGGCCTGCCCTATGCCGGCTTCGAATCGATGCTGACCTATGACGAGGGCGCGCTCGACCGGCTGGTCGATGCCTCTTCCGCCCTGCTGCGCCGCCCCCGGCTTTCGCTGATGGAGGATTTGGGGACATATCTCGTGGCCCATGAACGCCAGGCCACGGTGCGGCGGCTCTTGCGCTTTTCGGGGGCGAATTTCTTCGACTTCCTCGCCTCGATCGAGGAATTGCCCGACCGGGGGCGCCTCGTCCTGCCCGATCTCGACCTGCCCGGCCTGGTGCTGACCGATCTCGGCGGCGGCGCCTTCCGGCTGCGGTGCTTTTCGCCCATTGCGGGGGCGGGGCATGTCATCATGGGGCTCTTGCGCGCCATGGCCGACGATTACGGCGCGCTGGTCCTTCTGGAACATCTCGGCGCCGAAGAGGGCAGCGATACGATCGCCATCCAGATTGCCGACCTCGAACTCTACGAGGCGCGGCCCTTCTCGCTGGGGATGTCGGCATGAACAAGCCCATGAACCGCGCGGCCCTCTCGCTGGCGCCGGAGGCCTTCGATCACCTGATGCCGCTGCACCTTTGCGTCGACCGCGCCGGGCGCATCCTGGCCACCGGGCCGACGCTGGCGCGGCTTTTGCCGCAGCCGGTGCTCGGCCGGCCGCTGTTTCACGTCTTCGACCTGCGCCGACCTTCGGGCGTGGCCGATGTCGCGGCGCTGATGGCCCATGCCGGCGAAAGGCTGCGCCTGGCGCTGAAGCCCGAACATTGGCAGCCCGGCGCCCGACCGATCCCCTTCCGCGGCATGGCGATCCCCTTCGCCGACCGCTCTGGCCTGGTCGTCAACCTGTCCTTCGGCCTTGGCGTCGTCGATGCGATCCGCCAGTTCGGCCTGACCGACAGCGATTTCGCACCGACCGACCTGGCCGTCGAGATGATGTACCTGGTCGAGGCCAAGACCGCCGCCATGGATGCGCTGCGCGGCTTTGCGCTGCGCTTGCAGGGCGACAAGCAGATGGCCGAGGCGCAGGCCATGACCGACACGCTGACCGGCCTGCGCAACCGCCGCGCGCTGGCCCAGGCGTTGGAGCGTCTGTCGCGCGGCGCGGTGCCCTTCGGGTTGATGCACATCGACCTCGATTTCTTCAAAGAGGTCAACGACACGCTGGGTCATGCCGCGGGCGACCATGTCCTGCGTCGCGTGGCCGAGCTTTTGATGCAAGAGACGCGGGCCGAGGATACGGTGGCGCGGGTCGGGGGCGACGAATTCGTCGCCGTCTTCCCCGAACTGGTCGAACCCGCCCGCCTCGACGCCATTGCCGCCCGCATCATCGAGGTGCTCTCCCGCCCCATCCCGTTCGAGGACAAGACCTGCCGCATCTCCGCCTCGATCGGCATCACCTCCTCCACCGCCTATGACCGGCCCGACATCGCCCGCATGGAACATGATGCCGACGAGGCGCTTTATGCCTCCAAGCGCGGGGGACGGGGCAGGGCGGTGACCCATCCGCGCCTCGGCCCTGCCACTGCCGAACGCCGCGGGGGCTGAGGCCCTTGCCCCGCATCGCGGCCTCCGCTACGCCTCGGCCATGCCCCCTGCCTTGCGTTGGCCTCTGCTGATCCTTCTGTCGCTGGCGCTGACCGCCGGGCTCAGCGCGCTGAACCTGCCGGCCGCGACGCTGCTGGGGCCGATGGCGGCAGCGGTGGTCCTTGCCCTGCGCGGCACGGCGCCGCGGCTGCATCCGGCGGCGCCGCATGGGGCGCAGGGGCTCGTCGGGCTCCTCGTCGCGCAAAGCCTGCCGCCCGCCATGCTGGCCGAGATCGCGCTGCGCTGGCCCCTGGTGCTCGGCGGCACGCTCTCCACCATCCTGCTGGCCGCGGGGCTGGGATGGCTGCTGAGCCGCAGCGGGCTCTTGCCGGGGACGACGGCGATCTGGGGGGCGATGCCCGGAGCCGCCTCGGTCATCACCTTGATTTCGCAGGATTTCGGCGCGGATATGCGGCTGGTGGCCTTCATGCAGTACCTGCGCGTGGCGCTCGTCGCCCTGTCGGCTGCCCTGGTTGCGCGGCTTTCGGGTCTGCATGCGACCGGCGCGACCGACTGGTTTCCTGCGACCGACGCCGGTTCGCTTGGCCTGACCCTGGCGCTGGCCCTGGGGCTCGCCACGCTTGGCCTGCGCCTTCGTCTGCCCGGCGGCTCTTTCCTTCTGCCGATGATTGCCGGCCTCGCGCTGTTGCAGCTGACCACCCTGCATTTCGCCCTGCCGCCCTGGCTTTTGGCTGGCGCCTATGCGCTGATCGGCTGGACGGTCGGCCTGCGCTTCACGCGCGAGACGCTGGGCGCCGCCCTGCGCGCCTTTCCGCGCGTGCTGGCCGCGATCCTGACCCTGATTGCGGCCTGCGCGCTGGCGGCGGTCGGCCTCTCGCATCTGGCGGGCATCGACCTGCTGACCGCCTGGCTCGCCACCTCGCCCGGAGGCGCCGATTCCGTCGCCATCATCGCGACCCAGGTCCAGGTCGACGTGCCCTTCGTCATGACGATGCAGATGTCGCGATTCCTGCTGATCCTGTTCGCCGGACCGACCCTGGCGCGCTGGCTCTCAGCCCAGAAGCCTTGAGATGGCGGCCTCGATCTCGCCGCCCAAGGGCTCGGCCGGAGCCCCCCAGGTGCCCGCGACATGGCCCTGGCCATCGAAGAGAACCTTGTTGAAATTCCATTGCGGAACAAAGCCTTGGGTTGCGAGCCAGCGATAGGGCTCCACGGCCTCGGGGCCTTTCACATGGCTGATTTCGGCGATGGGCAGGGTCAGCCCATAGGTCAGGGTGCAGAAATCCTTGACCTCGGCATTGCTGGCCTTTTCCTGGTGGAAATCGTCGGAAGGAACCGCCAGCACGACGAGCCCCTTGGGGCCGTACTTGTCCTGCAGGGCCTGCAGGGCCTCGTATTGCGGGGTATAGCCGCAGAGCGAGGCGGAATTGACCAAAAGCAGGATCTTGCCGCGATAGTCCTGCGATTTCAGGGTTTTGCCGTCCAGAGAGGGCAGGCTCCAGGCCGGGGCCGCGGGGGTTTGGGCATGCATGGGCAGGGCTCCGGCAAGGATCAGGGGCAGGGAAAGGATCAGGCGGCGTGTCGGGTGGGTCATGGGTCACCTCCGCGACATCATATGGCGCGAAAGGCCGCGGCGCCAAGGGCGGGAGAGCAGGATTGTGCGGGCCCCGCGGCGGGGCAGAAGATTTTCCCGTCGGCCCGGAATTTGCCCTTGCCACCGCCCGAGCCATTGGCTAGATACCCGCCACCGACAGCGTGGCCCGTTCGTCTATCGGTTAGGACACCTGGTTTTCAACCAGGTAAG
>CAMFIX010000200.1 GCA_945952425.1 uncultured Pseudorhodobacter sp.
GGGTGACGCTGCTTCCTGCGCTTGCCACGGTCAACCTGCCCGCCTCCTTGACCGCGCGCCGTCTGCTGGACCCGGCTTGTATGAGAACCGTGGGCGTGCTTTGGCGCATGGGGCGCGTGCCGAGCCCCGTGACGCAGCGCTTCCTGCAGGAGTTCGTCACCGATGCGCAATCCAGCATCCGGGCGCTTGGGCTTCAGCCGATGTCGTAGGGCAGGGGCGCCTGCCGCCCCGCCGGTCAGCCCTCGGCCCCTCGCTTGGCCATCGCAACCAGGGGGCCCAGAGAAGCGAGGTAATCCCCGGGCGCGTCATCGAACCTTACCCGCCGGTCGCGCCAGGACTTCAGCACCTGGCCGAGCCCGTTGGCGCCCGAGGCGCGGGCCTGGCGCACCAGGCCGAGGTCCAGCATGACCGGGAAGATTTCGGGCACCTGGCCCGCGTGGTAGGCCACATTCCCCGCCGGATCGGTGACGATCGAGCGCCCGTTGCCGCCGCCCTCCAGCCCGTTCACATCGACGACATAACACTGGAACTGCACGGCCGTGGCGCGGGCGATGGCGTTCTCGGCCGCCCGGTCGGTGGTCGAGGTCAGGGTCGGGTGGATCAGCACTTCGACCCCGGCCGAAGTCAGCGCCCGCATGACCTCGGGGAACCAGATGTCATAGCAGATGCTCAGGCCGAAGCGGCCGACCCTGGGCACGTCCCAGACGAGAATTTCCGTCCCGCCCTCGACCCCGGCCTCGAAGGGCGCGAAGGGGAAGAGCTTGTCGTAACGCCCCGCGACCGTGCCATCCGGGGCGATCACCACGGCGTGGTTGTAGGTCCGCCCCTCGCGCCGGACGAAGAACGAGCCGGGGATGATCCAGACGCCGTGTTTCTTCGCGAGCCCCGCAAAGACCGCGACATCGGCCTCGGGGTCTTGCGAGGCGCGGCCATTCAGCGGCCCATACATGGCGAGTTCGGAGAAAACGATCATGTCGGTGCCGGGGAAAAGCGCCATGACCTCTTCGACCTTGGCGCGCATCGCCGGGATGTTGCTGACCGACATCGAGATCGGCATCTGCACGCCGGTCACCAGGAAACGGCTGTCCTCGCGGGTCATGTGCGGGCTCCTCTGCCATGGGCCTGCATGATCTGCATCAGCCGGGCGGTGTCGATGGCGGGGCAGATGAAACCTGCGGGTTTGAAGGTCGCCACGTCTTCGCCCGCGACGATGGCATTGATGACGCTTTCGTCCACGGCCTCGACGGCAGCCTGGTAAAGCGGGTCCAGCTCCTCCCAGTTCAGGGAGCGGCGCTGGATGACGGGGCCCGCGTGCAGCGTGTCGGGGATCTCGTCGGCGACCGACAGCGCCAGGAAGATGTCGCCCGAATTGTTGCCCCCCGGCGTGCCCGAGCGGCCGATGCCCAGCGAGGCGCGCTTGGCCAGTTGCCGCAGGATGGCATCCGACAAAGGGGCATCCGTGGCGATGATGACGATGATCGAGCCGCTTTCCTTCGTTCGCTGCCAGCCCTCGGCCATCTGTTGCCCGACGGGGACGCCAAGGACGCTCAGCCAGGGCCGTGTGCCGAAATTGGCCTGCACGAGGACGCCGACGGTATAGTCTTCTCCCCCCACGGTGATGCGGCGCGAGGAGGTTCCGGTGCCGCCCTTGAAGTCGTAGCAGATCATCCCGTTGCCGCCGCCGGTCGAGCCCTCGGCCACCGGCCCCGATGCCGCGGCGTTCAGGGCGGCCACGGCATGTTCGGGCTTCACGAACATCGCGTTGATGTCGTTCAGAACGCCGTCATAGGTCTCGGCCACGACGGGCATGGCCCAGGCGTGTTCCTCCTGGAAGTGGCTGGCATAGGTGGCGATCATCCACTCGACAGCCCCGGTATGGGCGGCGCCGACGCCATGGGTGTTGGTGATGCAGATCGGCCCGACGAAATAGCCCGCATCGTTGATCCAGTGGACCCCGGTCATCTCGCCATTGCCGTTCAGGCTGTGAAAGCCCGCCCAGACGGGTTTCGGCCGTCCGGTTTCGTGCCGGGGGAGGATGGCGGTGACGCCGGTGCGCATGTTGCGCGCCGGGTCGGTCAGGGTGGTGAAGCCGACCCTCACCCCCGGCACGTCGGTGATGGCGTTCCAGGGGCCCGGCGTGCCGGGAAAGGGCAGGCCGAGGTCGCGGCCACGTTTCTTGGGGGTCATGGGGGGGTTCCTGCGTGGCTCATCAGTTTCGGCACCGCATCCAGCAGCGCCCTCGTGTAGTCGGAGGCGGGCGCGCTCAGCACCTCGGCCGCCGGCCCGTATTCGACCAGCTTGCCGTGGCGCATCACCGCCACATCCTCGCAAAGATGCCGCACGACGGCGAGGTCATGCGAGATCAGGATCAGCGTCAGCCCAAGGTCGCGCTGCAGCCGCTTGAAGAGGCCGAGGATTTGCGCCTGGATGGAGACGTCGAGCGCCGAGGTCACTTCGTCGGCGATCAGGATATCGGGGGCCATGGCCAGGGCGCGGGCGATGCCGACACGCTGGCGCTGACCGCCGGAGAGCTGGCCGGACTTGCGGCGCAAGAGGCTTTCGGGAAGTTCCACCTGGGCCATCAGGGCTTTCAACCGGGCGGGAATCTCCGAGGGCGCGCAGAGGTGATGCGCCTTGAAGGGCTCGGCCAGGGTCTGCGCCACGGTCAGGGCGGGGTTCAAGGACATATAGGGGTCTTGGAAGGCCATCTGCACGACCCGCGCCTTCGGGCGACCTGCGCCGTCGATCCTGATCGTCCCCGAGGTCGGCTGGACCAGCCCGACCAGGGCCCGCGCGAGGGTGCTCTTGCCCGAGCCGCTCTCCCCCACCACGCCCAGCGATCCGCCGCGACGGAGCGACAGGCTGACCCCATCCACCGCCTTGACCTCATGCACAGGTTTGCGCGCGATCACCTCCGAAAGGCTCCGCGCCACCTTGAAGCGCACGGCAAGGCCATCGACCGCGACGATCTCGGGCCCCTGAGAGCGCGCCTCCTCGCGGTCGGGCAGAAGCGAGGGTTGGGCCGCGATCAGCGCCTTGGTGTAATCGTGCTGCGGCGCGGTCAGGATGTCGCGCGTGGTGCCGGTTTCGATGACCTGGCCGTCTTTCATCACAATGATCCGGTCGCAGACTTGGCCAATGACGCCGAGGTCATGGCTGACCAGAACCAGGGTCAGGTCGGTCTCTGCCCTGACCTTCTGGATCAGGCCGAGGATCTGGGCTTGCACCGTCACATCCAGCGCTGTCGTCGGCTCGTCGGCGATCAGCAGGGCAGGGTGGCAGGCCAAGGCCGCCGCGATCATCACCCTTTGCCGCATGCCGCCAGAGAGTTCATGGGCGTAGGCGCGCGCCCGGCGCGGGGCGTCGAGGATCTTCATCTCCTCCAGCAGGCCGACAGCGGCCTCGGCGGCCTCGGCCTTGCCCAAGCCGCGGTGGATGCGCAGGCCCTCGGCCACCTGGTCGCCCACCCGCATGATCGGATCAAGATGGGTGGAGGGGTTCTGGAAGATCATCGCCGCCGTCTCGCCGCGATAACGGTTCAGGGCGTCCGGGGGCAGGGTCAGGACGTCGCGGCCTTCGTGCAGCACCTGGCCCCCCGTCACCCGTGCATTCGGCGCCAGCAGCTGCAGCAGGGCCCGGCAGACCACCGACTTGCCCGAGCCGCTTTCGCCCACGATGCCAAGCGCCTCGCCCTTGCGGATCTGGAAGCTGACCCCTTTCACGGCATCGACCGGCCCATGGGCGGTCTCAAACCGGATCGACAGGTTCTCGACGGAAATCAGGGGCTCCATCACGCCTCCGGGTCCAGGAGTTTCGCGACCCCATCGGCCACGAGCGACAGGCCGAAGGCCAACGAGCAGAGCGCGATCCCGGGGCAAAGCGAGATCCACCAGGCGGAGCCGAGGTAGGTTCGCCCCTCGGCGATCATCACGCCCCATTCGGGGGTGGGGGGCTGGACGCCGAGGCCGAGGAAGCCGAGCGACGAGCCAAGCACGATGGTCAGGACGGCATCGGTCATCAGGAAAACGGCCGAGGGCACGATGGCGTTGGGGAAGATGTGGCGTCCCATGATCCGCAGGCGCCCGAAGCCCAGGACGCGGGCCGCCAGGATGAAGTCGGCGCCGGTCAGAACCAGGGTCTCGGCCCGCACCAGCCGGGCATAGGTCACCCAGTTCACGATGGTCAGGCTGATGATGTAGCTTTTCAGGCCCGGCCCCAGGATCGACACCAGGGCGATGACCAGGACGAAATAGGGGAAGGAGATGGTGACCTCCAGGATGCGCATCAACAGCGCATCGAGCCAGCCGCCGGAGTAGCCCGCCAATAGGCCGATAGTGGTGCCGAGGACGAAGGGCCCGATGACGCCCGCCACCGCGGCCAAAAGGTCAATCCGCGCGCCGTAAAGCAGCCGCGCAAGAAGGTCGCGACCGACGGAATCCGTGCCAAGAAGGTGCTCGGCGCTCATCGGCTGCAGCGCCTGGGCCGCGTCGATCTTTGTGGGGTTCCAGGGGGTCAGCCAGGGCGCGAAGGCCGCCAGCAGAACCCAGGTCAGCGTGATCGCAAGGCCGATTTTCAGCGACAGCGGGGCTCTCATGTCTTGATCCTCGGGTCCAGCGCCGCGGTCAGGACGTCGATCAACAGGTTCGAGATCACGATCCCCAGCCCCATGACCAGCGTCACCCCCTGCACCACCAGGTAATCCCGGCTGAGCACCGACCGCACCAGCAGAAGGCCAAGCCCGGGGATGTTGAAGACGTTCTCGATCACCACCGTCCCCCCGATCAGGAAGGAGGCCACGACACCGAACAGGCTGATCGTCGGCAGAAGCGAGTTCCAGAAGACATGGCGCCAGAAGACGCTGCGCTCGGGCACGCCCTTGGACAGCGCCGCGATGGCGTAACCGGCGTTCATCTGCTGGAGCAGGGTGGCGCGGAAGTTGCGCGTCAGGATCGGGGTGACCGAGACGGCGATGGTCAGGGCGGGCAGGAAGAGGTGGTAGAGGTTGGTCCAGGGGCTGGGGTCATAGCCCGACACGGGGAAGAGCTTGAACTTCAACGAAAAGACCAGAACCAGCAGCAGCCCGACGAAATAGGAGGGCACGCCGACCCCCACCACGCAGATCAGGCGGATCACCTGGTCCACGGCCCCGCCCCGGCTGCGGGCGGCGGCAACGCCCAGACCCAGGGTCATCAGCACCGACAGGCTGAGCCCGTAGACCAGCAAATAGACCGTCGGCCCGATCCGGTCGAGCAGCACGGGGCCGATGGCGGAACGGAAGGCAATGGACTGGCCGAAGTCTCCGACGGCCAGGTTCTTGAGGTAATAGAGGTATTGCACGATCACCGGCTGGTCGAGCCCGTAGCGCGCCCGCACCAGGGCCACGGCCTCGGGGCTGGCCTTGGGCCCCAGAAGCAGCCGCACCGGATCGCCCGGCGTCAGCTGCAACAGGACGAAGCTGATGAGCGAGATGCCCAAAAACACCGGGATCAGCTCGAATGGCCGCCGCAGAAGGAAGGCGAAGCGGCTCATGCGCCCCCCAGGTCCGCCGCGTCGATGGAGGCATATTGCGAGCCCGGGTCGAAGACCAGGCCCGTGACGGCGGCCGAGCGCGCCGAGGTCCAGGTCGGGTGCCAGAGGACGACTTGCGAGACCTCCTCGACGCAGATTTGCTGGATTCTCGCATAGATCGCCGCGCGCTTGGTCTCGTCCAGCTCGCTGGCGCCCTCGTCGATCAGCTTGTTGACCTCGTCGTTGTTGTAGCGCGTGTAATAGGACTTGTTCTCCCCCGCCCCCCAGACGCACCAGCGCACGGCGTTGTCGGGGTCGGTCGTCTCGTTGTACCACCAGTTCAGCTCGGCCTGGTAATCGCCGGACATCAGCTGCGTCCAGGCCTGACCGGGGTCGATGGCCTGCACGGTGACGGTGATCCCCACCTCGGCCAGCTGGGCCTGGATCAGGACGGCGGCCTTGTCCTCGTCGGTCGTCCCGGCATTGGTCAAGAGCGTAAAGGACGCATCCGCCACCCCCGATTGCGCCAGAAGCCCCTTGGCCTTGTCCACATCCCGGGCGATCACCGGCAGGGTCGTGTCGAAATAGGCGAGCTTCGGGCTGAAGATCGAGGTCGCCGCGGTGCCATAGCCGGCCGTCACCGCAT
>CAMFIX010000201.1 GCA_945952425.1 uncultured Pseudorhodobacter sp.
GCCAGAACCACGTTGCAGCCCTCGCGCAACAGCCGGTCGGCGCTGGCCGAGCCGATCCCGCCCGCGCCCCCGGTGATAAAGGCCACCCGGCCCGCCAGGCTCTTGGGGCGAGGCATCCGCTGCAGTTTGGCCTCTTCCAACAGCCAGTATTCGATGTCGAAGGCCTCCTGCTCGGGCAGGCCCTGATAGGTCGAGACCCCCGAGGCGCCGCGCATCACATTGATCGCGTTCAGATAAAACTCCGCCGAAATCCGCGCCGTCGCCTTGTCCTTGGCGAAAGAGAGCATCCCCACCCCGGGCACCAGGTAGATCACGGCATTGGGGTCGCGCATGGCGGGCGAATTGTCATGCTTGCAACGCGCGTAATAGGCCGCGTAATCCGCCCGATACCCGTCCAGCAGCGCCTCCAGCCCCGGCCCGTCCACATCGGCGGGCACGACCAGGGGCTTGATCTTGGTGCGCAGGAAGTGGTCGGGGCAGGACGTCCCCATCGGCGCCAGCTCTGCCAGCCGCGCCGAATTGACGAACTCCAGCACGGGGCCCGCATCGGTGAAATGCCCCGCCTTCATCTCGCCCTTCGAAATCCGCCCCCGGATCATCGGCATCAACCGCCGGGCGACCGCCGCGCGTTCCGCCGGGGCCAGGCTTTCGACTATGGCACCGCCGAAGGCGGGGGTCTTCTCGTTGGCCGCGAGCCAGACCGCCGCCCTGTTGATGATCTCCAGCGTCAGCGCATAGCAGTCTTCCGCCGTATCCGCCCAGGTGAAGAGCCCATGCTGCCCCAGCACCACCCCCTTCAGCTCCGGCCGCGACACCGCCAGCGCCCCGAGCTTGATCCCCAGATCGATCCCCGGCCGCTGCCAGGGCAGATACCCGATCTCGCCGCCGAAAATCTCTTCGGTCAGCCGCACCTGGTCGGCTGAGGCCGCAATCGCGATCACCGCGTCGGAATGCACATGGTCCACATGGCGCGCAGGCACGAACCCATGCAGCCAGGTGTCGATCGACGGCGCCCGCGGGTTCAGGTTGAAGATGCAGTGCCCCAGGGCCTCGACCATCGCATCTTCCTGATCGAGTGAGCGATATTGCGCGCGCAACTGCCCCAGCTTCTCCATATACAGCGTCGCGAACCCGTCCAGCTTCATCGAGCCGATGTCGCCGCCCGAGCCCTTGACCCACAAAACCTCGACCTCCGCCCCCGTCAGCGGATCGCGGCTTTTCACCTTGGCCGAGGTATTCCCGCCGCCGAAATTGGTGATCCGCAGGTCCGAGCCCAGCAGGTTGGAGCGGTAGAGCAGGCGGCCCGGCTCGTCCATCGTGGCGGCTTTGGCGGCATCCCAAAGGTTGGGCAGGGTGATGTCGGTCATCTCTTCCATCGCATAAAGGGGGATTTGCGCCAGCGTGGCGTGTAAAACGATCAACGTCAATCACAAAGCGCCATTCTGCGTCGCGGAAAATCTTCCGCGCTGCAGCATTGCGATTGTTTGTTGACGGATGTGAGCGATTCTGACTACCGTCGAGCCATGCTGGAACGTGAACGCCAACAACTGATCCTCAACCGCCTCAAGGAGCGCGGAATCGTCCGGGTGGCCGATCTCGTCGCGGTCACCGGGGCTTCGGTGGCGACCCTGCGCCGCGACCTGGCGAAGCTGGAAGACACCGGCGCCCTGCGCCGGGTGCATGGCGGGGCGGAATCGGTGGCCTCGGGCCAGTCCGAGCTGACGGCGCCGACCTTCGGCGCCTCACAGACCACCAATGCCGAGCTGAAACAGGCCATCGCCGCCAAGGCCGCGAGCCTGTGCGAAGACGGCGCCTCGATCATCCTGAATGCGGGGTCCACAACCTGGTTCATGGCGCAACACCTGCGCGCCCACCGGATGCAGGTTCTGACCAACTCTTTCCCCATCGCGCAGGAACTGGTCGCCAATTCGGCCAACCGCGTCGTCGTTCCGGGGGGCGAGATCTACCGCGAGGCGGGCATCATCCTGTCGCCCTTCGACGAGGATGCCATCCAGCATTTCGCCGCCTCGGTCATGTTCATGTCCTGCTACGCGCTGACGCCGATGGGGGTGATCGAAAGCGATCCGCTCGTCGCCCGCGCCGAGGCGAAGCTGCTGTCGCGGGCCGAAAGGCTGGTCCTGCTGGTCGACAGCACGAAATTCGAAGCGCGCGGCAACATGGTGGTCTGCCCCCTGTCGCGCGTCTCTACCGTCATCACCGATCCGGGCATCCCCCGGGCGATGGAAGATCACCTGCGGTCCCAGGGTGTGGAGGTTCTGAAGGCCGCAGGCGCACGTCTGGATTTATCGGCCGCCTAAGGCCGCAACACGAGGGAGGAAAACATGAAGAAAATCGGGATCGCTTTGGGACTTGTCGCCAGCCTGATGGGCTCGGCCGCCTTGGCCGAGGCGGTGAAGGCGACGCCGGGCGGCGCGGTCAACATGGTGCTTCTGCCGAAGTTCCTGGGGATTTTGCCCTTCGACCAGGCCGACCGCGGCGCGCAAGAGGCGGCGAAAGAGCTCGGCAACACCGGCACCTACCAATACATCGGGCCGACCCCTGAGAACTCCGCTGCCGGCCAGATCGAGATGCTGACCACCGCCACGACGCAAAAGCAGAATGTGGTGATGCTGTCCAACAACGCGGGCGACCAGATCGCCGCGGTCGCCGAGGCCGCGCAGGCCGCGGGCACCAAGGTCGTGACCTGGGACAGCCCGATCCCCTCGGGCAAGGGTGAATCGGTTTTCGTGGCCCAGGTCGATTTCGGCTCGATCGGCACCGTTATGGCCGACATGGTCATGGACCTGACCGGCGGCTCGGGCGAATTCGCCATCCTGTCGGCCTCGCCGGACGCCGCCAACCAGAACGCCTGGATCGAGGCGATGAAGAAGGTTCTGGCGGCGGATGCCAAGTACAAGGATCTGAAGCTGGACGACGTGGTCTATGGCAACGACCAGTCGGAAGAAAGCTACAACAAGGCTTTGGGCCTGGTGGACAAATATCCGAACCTGAAGGTCATCATGGCGCCGACCACGGTCGGCATCGTGGCGGCGGCCAAGGCGATGCAGGACGAGAAACTCTGCGACAAGGTCAAGGTCTCGGGCCTGGGTCTGCCGGCGGAAATGGTCTCCTACACGATGAACGGCTGCGCGCCGGAATTCGCGCTGTGGAGCTTTGTCGACCTTGGCTATCTGACCGCCTATACCAGCTATATGCTGGCGACCGGCGCGATCAAGGGCGAGGTCGGCGAGACCTTCCACGCGGGCCGCATGGGCGATTTCACCATCGAGGCCGATCCGGGCCGGGCGGGCGCCAAGCGCGTGCTGATGGGGCCGTTCACGGTCTACACCAAGGACAATGTCGAAGCCGCCGCGAAGTAAGCGGCCATCGGGCGGGGCCTTCGGGCCCCGCTCTTTCCGGCGTCACGCGCCTTTCCCCCCTGACATTGGTAGCCCCTTGACCGTTCTGGACCTTCAGCACGTCTTCAAGAGCTTTGCCGCGACGGCGGCCTTGAAGGACATGTCGCTCGCCATCCTGCCGGGCGAAATTCACGCCATCGTCGGCGAGAACGGCGCGGGCAAATCCACGCTCATCAAGATCATGACCGGCGTCCACCAGCCCGACCGCGGCGAGATCCTTGTGGGCGGCGCGCCGGTGGTCTTGCGCGGCACGCAGGATGCGCAGGCCCATGGGATCGCGGCGATCTACCAGGAACCCATGGTCTTTCCCGACCTGGATGTGGCCGAGAACATCTTCATTTCCAACCGCGCGGAAGGCGCGCTGATGAACTGGCGCAGGCTTTATGCCGAGGCCGAGCGGCTGGTCGAAAAGCTGGGCGTCAAGCTGGACGTGCGCCGCGCCGCCTCTGGCCTGACCCTGGCCGAGCAGCAGACCGTCGAGATCGCCCGCGCCCTGTCGCTCAACGTCAAGGTGCTGATCATGGACGAGCCGACGGCGAGCCTTTCGGCGCATGAGGTCGCGCGGCTCTTGGACATCGCCCGGGCGCTGAAGGCGCAAGGGGTGGCGGTGATCTACATCAGCCACCGGCTGGACGAGATTTTCCAGATCGCCGACCGCGTGACGGTGATCCGCGACGGCAGCCATATCTCCACCAAGCCCATCGCCGAGGTCACGCCGGATGGCTTGGTCCATGACATGGTCGGCCGCGCCATCGACACATTCGCCGTCAAGACCGAGGCGGGCCCGCATGGCGCGCCCGTGCTGGAGCTGCGCGCCTTGGGCCGCACCGGCGTCTTCCATGGCATCAGTGCCACCGTTCACGCGGGCGAAATCCTCTGCTTTGCGGGGCTCGTCGGCGCAAGGCGCACGGATGTGGCGCTGGCGGTCTTCGGCATCGCCCCCGCGACCGAGGGCGCGATCCTGATCGACGGGGCGCCCGTTGCGATCCGCACCCCCGCCGAGGCCATGGCCCATGGCATCGCCTATGTCTCCGAGGACCGCCGCAAGATGGGCCTCGCCATGACCCTGCCGATCTTCGCCAACATCTCGTTGGCCAGCCTGAAGAAGCTGATGGGTCTCTTCGGCCTGATCGACCGCAAGGCCGAAGGACAGATGGCCGAGACCTACCGCAAGCAGCTGGCGATCAAGTCGCCCGACATCGGGGTGGAGGTCGGCAAGCTCTCCGGCGGCAACCAGCAGAAGGTGATGCTGGCCAAGTGGCTGGAGACCAAGCCGCGCATCCTGATCTTCGACGAGCCGACCCGCGGCATCGACGTCGGCGCCAAGGCCGAGGTGCACAACATCATCCGCAAGCTGGCCAAAGAGGGGGTGGCGGTCGTCGTCATCTCCTCTGACCTGCCCGAGGTTCTGGCCTTGGCCGACCGCGTGTTGGTGATGCGCGAGGGGGCGCAGGCGGGCATCCTGCCGATTGCCGAGGCGAGCCAGGAGCGGGTGATCGGGCTCGCCGCCGGCCATGACATGAGGGGGGCGGCATGAGGCTGCATCCGATGACCCTGCGCATCCTTGCGCTGGCGCTGGCGCTTTTGGCGACGGTGCTGTTCTTTTCCACCCAGATCGACGGCTACCTGTCGCCCCGGATGTTCACCCGCATCACAACCTCGGCGGCGGTGATCCTGCCGGTGGCGGTGGGGCAGGCCATCGTCGTCATCACGCGCAACATCGACCTGTCGATTGGGTCCGCGGTCGGCGTGGTGGCCTATCTGACCGGAGACCTTTTGGGCTCCCACCCCGACCTGCACCCGCTGGTCGTGGCGCTGATCGCCATGGGCTTGGGCGCGGGGATCGGGGCGATCAACGGGGTCTTGGTGGCCTGGGGCCGCGTGCCCTCGATCATCGTGACGCTGGGGACTTTGGCCCTGTGGCGCACCTTCCTCGTGCAATATTCCGATGCGCGCACCATCACCACGGCAAGCCTGCCGCAATGGTTGGTCGATCTGCCGCAGGCCAATGCCTTCACGCTTCTGGGCGTGGATGTGCGGGTGACGGTCGTGCTGGCGGTTCTGTCGGCCGCAGCCATGGGGCTTTGCCTTGGCCGCCTGCGCGCGGCGCGGCGGTTCTTTGCCGTGGGCTCGAACCCCGATGCTGCCGTCATGGCGGGGATCAATGCCGGGGTCGTGGTGTTTCTGGCCTTCGTTCTGTCGGGAGCGCTCGCCGGGCTGTCGGGTTTCCTGTTCCTGGCCAAGTTCGGCAACATCACGGTGGTCGCCGGCATGGGGTTCGAACTCAAGGCCGTCGCGGCGGTCGTGGTCGGCGGGGTCTCGATCCTCGGCGGGTCCGGCAGCATGCTGGGCGTCGTCATCGGCACGGTGCTGGTCGACACGATCGACAATTCGCTCACGCGCTGGGAGCTGGTGAGCGAATTCTGGCGCGATGCGCTTTTGGGCTTCCTCATCATGGCGGCGGTCACGGTCGACACCTTCATGTCGCGCCAGTTGACGCGGTTCGCGCGGAAGGAGGGCTGAGATGAAGCTGAAATCCCCGATTCTGAAGAGCTGGGAGGGGATGCTGGCGCTGGTCTTCCTCGCGACCTTCGCCGCCAATGCGGCCCTGGCGCCCGAGTTCCTGACGCTGCAGAACCAGATCAACCTGTTCCAGCTGTCCATCGAGAAGATCATCGTCGCGCTGGTCATGACGCTGGTGATCCTGAACGCCGAGATCGA
>CAMFIX010000202.1 GCA_945952425.1 uncultured Pseudorhodobacter sp.
GATCATGCCTAGTCTCGTGGGCTCGGAGATGTGTATAAGAGACAGGGGCTTTACGTCCTGACCGGGGCGGGCGACGTGCTGGAGCCCGAGCATGACGTGGCCGCCATCGGCTCGGGCGGGAATTACGCGCTTGCGGCGGCCAGGGCGCTGATGGACGGGCCCTTGGGCGCGGAAGAGATCGCGCGCAAGTCGATGGCGATCGCGGCGGAGATTTGCGTCTATACCAACGGCAACCTGACGGTGGAAAAGATCGCGGGTTAAGGCCTCAGGGCAGGGGCGCGAGGCCGCGAAAGGCCGATTGCGCATAGACCAGCGCCTGGCCCTCGCCCAGGTGCAGACCGTCGATGCGGCCGATGAAGACCTGGTGCGACCCTGCCTCCAGCGCGGCCGTCACGCGGCAGGACAGGGCGACGACGGCATCCTGCAGCAGCGGCAGGCCCTCGGCATCGGCCTGCCAGAGACCGCGGGCGAATTTCGCCTCGCCGCTGAGACCGCCCTGCCCGGCAAAGGCCAGCGCCACATCCGCCGCGGCATGGGCCAGCAGGTTCACCGCGAAAAGCCCGGTCTCGGCCACGGCGGCGCAGGTGCCGGTGCGGGCGTTCAGGCAGACGAGCACCGAGGGCGGCTCGGCCGTCACCGAGCAGACCGCCGTCGCCGTGATGCCGCGCCGCGCGCCCTGCGCAGTGCGGGCCGTGACCAGGGTCACCGCGCCGGGAAACCGGGCCATCGCGTTGCGAAAGCCCGCCGTGTCGATCGGCGCCCCCATCTCAGGCCGCCTTCAGCTTGGTCAGATAGGCCGCCGCCGCACCGGGATCGGCGAACCAGGGGAAGAAGTCGCGCGGATCGTCGAAGCCATTGGCCATGCGATGCGCCAGCGCGGGCAGGCCCTGGGCATTGCCCATGATCTCCAGCACGAAGGGCGGCGGCGGTTGCAGCAGCATGTTGGTCCAGGTGACGACCCATTGGGCGTAGTCCCAGAACTCTTCGAACGTGCCCTGCATCCAGGCCTCGTCGAAGGGCCGGTCGCCATTGGCCAGAATTCGCTTGAGGTAAACCGCCGCCGCCTTGGAGGCGTTGTTCGACCCCTGCCCGGTGATCGGATCGTTCAGGCAGACCGCATCCCCCAGGCCCAGCACCTTGCGCCCCGAGGGCAGCGTCGCGACCGGGTGCCGGACCGTCGGCGCAAAGCGCCCGGCCAGGATGCCGTTGTCGTCGGTCAACTGGCAGTCCTTGGAGCGTTCGTATTCCCAGGGCAGGAAGGTCCGCAGGATCTCCAGCGACTTGGCCAGGTGCTGGGCGGGGGTCTTCACCTCGGCCCAGCCATCCATCGGGCCGCCGGGGATGCCTTCGAAGACCATGATCTCGCAAGGGCCGGTGGTCGTCAGGGCCGGGAAGACGAAATATTCGCCGATGCCGGGGATCAGGTTGAACTCCACCGCCGAATGCGGCTGGCGGGGGGTCATGCCGGTCACATAGGTCAGCGCCAGCGCCCGCTGCGGCTTGTCGAAGGCCGAACGTTTGGCGTCGCGGGCGAACATCTGCCCGACCTCGCCCTTGCCCGAGGCGACGATGACCAGGTCGTCCTGCCGGGCGTAATCCTCGATCTCGGCGATGCCCGCATCGGCGATCACCATCTTGCCGCCGAGCTTCTGGAACTCGGCCATCCAGCGCGGGATCTTCACCCGCTGGTCGACGGAATAGGCGTTGCGCTCCAGCCGGGCGGCCCAGTCGATGACCTTTGTCCCGCTGCCGTCGGGGTTGGGCACGATGAAGTTGATGCCCTCGACCGGCGGACAGGCCTCGGACCAGAAGTCGATGCCCAGCGCGCGTTCGTTCTGCACCGCATTGGCGAACATGCACTGGCTGGACATGACCTTGCCGGCCGCGATCTCTTCGGCGGTGCGGTTCTGCACGATCCGCACCTTGTGGCCCGCCTTCAGCAGGCCGATCCCGACCATGAGGCCCGATTGCCCGCCGCCCACGATGGTGAATTTGCGCATCTTCTCCTCCTCAGCTCATCAGTTTGGGAATGGCGGGGACGGCCTGTTCGGGGCCCATGGCGGTGTAGCCGCCGTCCACGCAGATATCGGTGCCGGTGATGAAGCTCGCCTCGTCCGAGCAGAGGAACATCACGGTATTGGCGACCTCCTCGGGGTCGGCGACACGGCCCAGCAGGTGGAAGGGCGCGGCCACCGCATCGGTCTTGGCGCGGTTGCCGCCCGTCAGCTGGTCCATGATGTTCGACCAGGTCCAGCCGGGCGAGACGGCGTTGACGCGGATGCCCAAGGGCGCAAGGTCCATCGCCTGGTTGCGCGTCAGCTGCAGGATCGCCGCCTTGGAGACCGGATAGACCCAGCGCCCCGTCTGCGCCACGCGCGCGGAAATCGAGCCGAAGTTGACGATGGCGCCGCGGGTCTTGGCCAGTTCCCCTTGCGCCGCCTGCATCAGCATGACGCTGCCCAGGATGTTGATATCCAGCGCCTCAAGCCACTCCGCCCGGGTGGTTTCCCCACCCTTGTCGAGGTAAGAGCAGGCGACATTCACCAGGAAGTCGATCCGGCCGAAGGTCTGGACCGTGGCCTGGACCAGCGCCGCGATATCGGCATCCGACCGCAGATCGCAGCGGGTGAAGGCGATGCCCTCCGCCGTGGGGGCTTCGGCGATATCGGCCACCATGACCCGCACGCCCGCGGCCCGAAAGGCCGCCACCACCGCCTGGCCGATCTTGGTGGCCCCTCCCGGCACGATGGCCACCTTGCCCGACAATCCCCGCATGACGCCCTCCGCGTTGAAGCTGGGGGCAAGTCTTCGCCCCTCTGGCCGCGCCCGCTATCCGCCGTCCGCAGCGACTATCCGAAAAACGAAAAAATCTGGGGCTGGGGGGCAGGAGGGCGGCGATTGCGTGCTAGGCTGTGCGGATTGTCCTGCCGGGATGGGGCTTGCGATGACCTTGGCCGAAGCGCCGCTGCCCCTGGGGGGGCATGCGCTCTTCCAGTCGACCGACCTTGACGAGGCCCGCGAGCGCGTCGCCGCGGTCTTTTGCCCGCATCGGCTGGACACGATCGGCCGTCATGCCCCCTTCGGCGCGCGGCATCACCACCTGGCCGGCACGGGGCTGAGCCTCAATTACATCGAATACGGCGCCAAGACGCTGATCGCGCCGGGCGCGCTGGAGCGGTTCTACCTGCTGCAGATCCCGCTGGCCGGTGGGGCGGCCATCGCCAATGGCGAAGACCGCTATGCCTCCGACCCGCAGGCCGCCGCGGTGCTGAACCCGCATCGGCCGACGACGATGATCTGGGAGGCGGGCACGCGGCAGATCCTGGTGCAGATCGACCGCCGCGCGCTGATGGAGCATCTGTCGGCGCAACTCGGCACGCCGGCCGAGGCGCCGCTGACCTTCTCGGGCGCGCTGGACCTGAGCCGGGGCGCCGGGGCGGCCCTGCGGCGGCTGGTGCTGTTCCTGGTGGCCGAGGCCGATGCCGGCCGGGCGCCGCTTGGGGCGGGGCTGATGGCGCGGCAGGTCGAGTCGCTGGTGATGGCCGGGCTGATCGAGGCGCATCGCCATGATTACGCCGGGCGGCTTGGCCGGGCCGTCGCGGCGCCGCGCCCGCGCCACCTGCGCCTGGCCGAGAATTTCATCGAGGCGCATCTGACGCGCACCCTGACGCTGGACGAGGTGGCCGAGGCGGCGGGCATCAGTCCGCGCGGCTTGCAGATGGCCTTTCGTGCCCATCGCGGCAAGACCCCGCTGGAGTTCTGGCGCGACCTGCGGCTGAAGCGGGCGCATCAGGATCTGATGGCCGGCCAGGGCAGCGTGACCGAAGTGGCGCTGCGCTGGGGCTTTGCGCATTTCGGCCGCTTTGCCGAAACCTATCGCCGCACCTATGGGCTCTCGCCGCGCGACACGCTGCGCGCGGCGGGCAACCCGAGTTACCAGGACTAGCGGCCCGGACCGGCCGCCCCGCCATCGGGCAAAGCGGGGTCGTTGATGCCCGCAAAGCCTTCTGCCACCGCCGCCACGCCCGAGGGGCAGGCGTAAAGCTTGGGCATCACGACATTGCCCGAGACTTCCAGCTTGTGGTCCCGCGCCAGCGCCTCCAGCACCGCGGGCCCCAGCCGGGGGTCGGCGCGCAGGCTGCCGCGATGCGAGGCGTCCAGCCGCGGGCTGTGGAAAGCCTGCTCCAGTGTCATGCCGAAATCCAGCATCAGCGCCGCGATCTGCGAGACGCAGGGCATGATGAGATCGCCGCCCGAGGCGCCGACCGCGAAAAGCCCCTTGCCGTCGCGCACCGCCACGGTCGGCACCATGTTGGACGAGTTGATCCGCTTGCCCCCCGCCATCGAGGTGCGCAAGCCCGGCCGCGGGTCGAAATAACTGACCCCGTTGTTCAGCGCGAGCCCGGTTTCCGGCAGCGTGATCCCGGCGCCGAAATGGTCCAGCAGCGTATAGGTCAGGGCGACCATGTTGCCCTCGGCATCGACCGCCGACAGCGAGGAGGTCGAGCTGCCGACCTCGGCCAGGGTGCCGTTGCGGATGCGGTGCGCGCGCCAGGCGGCCTCCAGCGCCTGGGCATAGATGCCCCAGCTTGCCGCATCGGGCGCGGCGGGCGGCTGGGGCAAGGCGGCGGCGATATGGGCCAGGAAGTCGCGCTGACGCAGGCCGCCGCTTTGCTCGCCCGGGGTGTAAAGCGTGGCGCCGCGGTGCTGGGCCTCCATCGGGGCATATTCGCGGACCTCGTAGGCGGCCAGATCCTCCATCGTCATGCGGCTGCCGCGGTCCTGCAATTCGCGCACCAGGTCGCGGCCGAGATCGCCGCGGTAAAAGCCCGCGGCGCCGGTTTCGGCCAGGCGACGCAGGGTGCGCGCCAGGCCCGGGATCTTCAAAAGCGCCCCCGGCTGCAGCGGTGCGCCCTCGGGCAGGTAGATCGCGGCGGCGGTGGCGTCCTTGGCGAGGATCGCCATTTCCGAGGCGATCATCAGCGTGCAGAACCAGCTGGCCGGGATGCCGGTTTCGGCAAGGCGGATGGCGGGGCTCAGCACCTCGGCCAGGGACTTGCGGCCGAAGCGGCGCAGGGCGTGGTCGAAGCCCGCCACCGCGCCCGGCACCGTCACCGCCCTTGCGCCCTGGGTGTTGGCGAAATTCCGGACCGCCGGAAAGCCCATCGAGGTCGGCGGCAGGCTGGTGTCGATCGGGTAATCCGCCGCCGTCAGGCCCTGGGGCAGCACGCCCTGGAAATCCAGCGCGACCGCCCGCCCTTCGGCCGCCAGCCAGACGACCATGAAGCCGCTGCCGCCGACGCCGCACATCCAGGGCTCGACCGCGCCAAGCGCCAGCGCCGCGGCGACCGCGGCATCCACCGCATTGCCACCCTCGGCCAGCAGCGCCGCCCCCGCCTCGGCCGCCCGGATGTGCTGGGCCGCGACCATGCCGCGCCTGTCAAAAACTGCCGGTTTCGTCGTCACCCACTGGTCCGCCGCTGTCGTCATGTCCTAGCCCTTTCACGAATCGCTTGCCTGCCGATCCTTCCTGAGTATATTCCACAATATATTGAAAACCGCCAAGGGGTCTTCCCGGATGAGCAACCGCAAAAGCGACGAAGCCTATGGCGAACTGCGCCGGCGCATCATGCTGGCCGAACTGCCACCCAACAGCCTTCTGGACGAGAAGGCCTTGCAGCTGTCGCTGGACTGCGGGCGCACCCCCCTGCGGGAGGCGATCCTGCGGCTGGCGCAGGAAGGCCTGGTGATGTCGATGGGGCGGCGGGGCTATGCGGTCGCCAGCGCCACGCCCGAGGATCTGCAGCGCGGCTACGAACTCCGCCGCGAGCTGGAATGTTTCATCGCGGGCCTCGCGGCAGAGCGCCGCACGCCCGAGGATCTGGCGCAGCTGGACGCTTTCCTCGCCAAGGTCCAGGCCGAGATGGAGGCCGAGGCCGGCAAGGTCTCTTGGGAGCTGGGGGTCGACGAAAGATTCCACGCCCTGGTCGCCCAGGCCTCGGGCAACCCTTTCGCCCAGCGCTACCTGGAATCGCTTTACGGCCTGTCGGTGCGCAGCCTTTACGTCTCGCAGGTGCCGATCACCTTCGTGCGCGACGAATTCGGCGCCTATTGTGCGGTGGTG
>CAMFIX010000203.1 GCA_945952425.1 uncultured Pseudorhodobacter sp.
GGATGCATCTGTCGGGCATGAAGGCGCGGCCGAAAATCGTCGCGGTCTGCGACACCAACCCCGCGCTGATGTCCTGGTTCACCGAGGCGCTGGGCCCGGTCTTCTGCACCACCGATTACCGCGATCTGCTGACCCGGCCCGAGGTCGAGGCCATCTATTGCGCCGTCCCCCATGTGCTGCATGCCGAGCTTTACCCCGCGATCCTGCGGGCGGGAAAGCACCTGTTCGGCGAAAAGCCCTTCGGCATGGACCGGGCGCAGAACCGCACCATCCTGGCGGCCATTGCCGAAAACCCCGGCAGTTTCGTGCGCTGCTCTTCCGAGATGCCCTTCTACCCCGGCGCGCAGAAGGTCATCGACTTCGTGCGGTCGGGCGCGGTCGGCCCGATCCTGGAGGTCGAGGGCTGCTTTCTGCATTCCTCGGACATCAACCCCGACAAGCCCTTGAACTGGAAGCGCATGGCGGCGGTGAACGGCGATTATGGCTGCCTGGGCGATCTGGGGATGCATGTCGCCCATGTGCCCTTGCGGCTGGGCTGGCGGCCCTCGCGGCTGTCGGCGAGCCTGGTGAAGCGGGTCCGCCAGCGCCCCGACGGCAAGGGCGGGATGGCCGCCTGCGACACCTGGGACAATGCGACGATCCACGCCCATGTGCCCCATGCCGACGGTGATTTCCCCATGACGCTGAAGACCTGGCGGATCGCGCCGGGCGAGGCGAACAGCTGGTCGATCAAGGTTCTGGGCATGACGGGCTCGGCCTTCTTCACCACCAAGCAGCCCCGGCAATGGCAGTTCCTGCGCTATGCGCCCGGCGGGCCGCAGGCCTGGGCGACCGAAGACCTGGGCTATACGCCGCTTTTCCCCGCGATCACCGGGGGGATTTTCGAATTCGGCTTCACCGATGCGATCCTGCAGATGTGGGCGGCCTATGTGGACGAGCTGGCGGGGGGCGATGCGCGGGGCTTCGGCTGCGCCACGCCGCAAGAGGCGGCCGATCACCACGCGATCCTGACCGCGGCGCTGCAGGCGGGCGTATCGGGGACGACGGTCGCGGTGGATTATTGATGAGCGGGATCGTCTGCGCCGGGAACTGGATTTTGGACATCGTCCATGTCATCGACCGCTGGCCGGGAGAGTCCGAACTGGTGACCATCGGGCAAGAGGTCGAGGGCATCGGTGGCGGGGCGGCCAATGTGCTTTTGGCTTTGCAGGCGATGGGGGTGGGGGTGCCGCTTTACGCCATGGGGCTTTTGGGCCGCGATGCCCATGGCGCGACCTGCCGGGGCATCCTGCAGGCGGCGGGGGCAGAGCTGGGGTGGCTCGGCCAGTCCGCCTCGGCGCGGACGGCGCATACCCATGTGATGACGGTCGCGGGGCAAAGCCGGACCTTCTTTTACCACCCCGGCTGCAACGACCAGCTGTCGGAGGCCGATCTGCCGGTGGAAGAGGCGGCGGGGCAGGGGGCGGGGCTGTTTTACCTCGGTTATCTGAACCTGCTGGCGGGGCTCGATAGGGTCGAGGCGGGGTCGAGCGGTGCGGCACGGGTTCTGGCGCGGGCACGCGGTGCGGGGATGGTGACGGCGGCCGATCTGGTCAGCCGGGCGCATCCGGGCTTTGCCGAGGTGGTGGCGGCGGCGGCGCCGGGGCTGGATTACCTTTTCGCCAACGAGGTCGAGGCGGGGCTGGCGACCGGGGTGACGATTGCGGGGCCGGGGGATGTCGCGGGGCTTTTGGCGGCGGGCCGGGCGCTGCGGGCGCTGGGCGCGGGGGTCGTGGTGCTGCACACGCCCGCGCTTGGCCTGTGGCTTGGGCAAACCGAGGTGATCCGCCCCGCCCCGCCCGCGGCGCTGGTGGTCAACCCGCTCGGCGCGGGGGATGCCTTTTGCGCGGGCGTGCTCTGGGCGGTGCACGAGGGCTGGGCGCCGGAGCGTGCCCTGGCCCTGGGCCAGGCGGCCGCGACCGAATGCCTGAAGGGCGAGACCGCGACGGGCGCCATCCCGCGGCTGAATGTGCTGCTGGCGGGGCTTTGATCCCGGAGGGCGGCGGAAAGGAGCGCTTGCGCGCAAGATTTTCCTCTCGCCTCTGGCGTGCCGCCAACCGGCTCGGGCGTCTCGCCGCGGGGGATATTTGGGCCAATGTGAAAGGGGCAGGGGGAGGGGCTTGGCCTTGCTGATCCGGCCAAGGCGCCTGTGGTTTGCCAAGCGAAGACCGGCCAGGCGCGGCAAGGTTTCCGGCCCAGGCCCCTGGGGGCGGCTTAGCCCCGCTCCCGCCAGCGGTCCTGCGCCTGCAGCCCCCAATAGGTCAGCTGTGCCACGGCGAGGCCCGCAATCCCGCCTGCCCAGGTCAGCCCGAAGGGCGCGAAGTCGCGGATGCGGTCGCTTTGGCCCAGCATCGCCTCGGCCAGCACCTTGCCGGCCATGGCAGTCGTGTTCAGCCCATGGCCTCCGAAGGCGGTGATGTGCCAGGCCCCCGTCGCCAGCTGGCCGATCTGCGGCATGCGGTGGGTGGCATAGCCCATGAGCCCCGACCAGGCATGCGAGACGCGCAAGCCCTGCAGCCGGGGATAGACCTCGGCCATGGCGCGGTGGAGGTCGGCGGCCACGCCGGCATCCGAGGCGGCCCGCGTCGTGATCCGCCCGCCCCAGATCATCCGGCCGCCCACCACGCGGTAGTAATCCGATGCCCGCCGGTCATCGAGCACGGCCATGGGGGTGCGGATGACCTCGGCCAGAAGCTCGGGGGCAGGTTCGGTCACCATCATATAGGTGGCGATGGGCAGGACCGCGCGCCTCAGCCGCGGGACGAGGGGGCCGGTATAGCCGCCGGTCGCAAAGACTGCCTGGCGGGCCGTCACGCGGCCCTGCGCCGTCGCCACGACCTGGGTGGCGCCGAGCTCTACACCTGTCGCGGGGCTGGATTCGTGGATCGTGACGCCAAGCCGCTCGGCCGCGCGGGCCAGACCGCGCAGATAGTTCAGCGGATGGATGTGAAAGGCGGTCCGGTCCTCGATCCCGTGCAGGTAACGGCGGGTGGCGAGCCTTTCGCCGATGGCGCGGGCGTTCAGGTAGGTCAGGCCTTCGTGCCCCCCGGCCTCGGCCTCGAGGTCGGCGCCCTGGTCGAAGCGGCGCAGGTGCAGAAGGCCGGGCGTCGGCGCCGCCTCGGCGATGGCGAATTCCGCGATATGGTCGCGCAGGCGCCGCACCCCCTCGCGGCTGAGTGCCGCGAGCCGCGCCGCGCCTGCCGCCCCCGCGCGTGCCCGGATGCCCGCCGCCCCGCAGGCATATTCGGCCGAGACGATGCCGCCGTTGCGCCCCGAGGCGCCGAAGCCAATGCTTTCGGCCTCCAGAAGGGTGACCTTGACGCCCTCTTTCGCCAGCTCCAGCGCGGTCGTCAGCCCCGCGAGGCCGCCGCCCACGATCACCGTGTCGGTCTCATGCGCGCCCTGCAGGGCAGGCCGGTCGGCCCGGTCGGCGCGGGTTTCGGCGTAGAACGTCGCGGGATAGCTCATGCGTCGAGCTCGACCCAGACCGGCACGTGGTCCGAGGGTTTGTCGCGCCCGCGCACCGCCTTGTCGATCCCTGCGCCCGCCAGGAGGTCGGCGGCCTGCGGCGACAGAAGCAGGTGGTCGATGCGGATGCCGTTGTTCCTCTCCCAGGCGCCGCGCTGGAAATCCCAGTAGGAATAGGTGCCGGGGCCGGGGTGATGCACCCGGATCGCATCGGTGAGGCCAAGGTTCACCAGCCGCCGGAAGGCCGCGCGGCTTTGGGGCAGGTAGAGCGCATCGGTCAGCCAGTCCTTGGGGCTCGCCGCATCCTCGGACTGGGGGATGATGTTGTAATCGCCGCAGAGGACCAGGGGTTCTTCCAAGGCCAGAAGGTCGCGGGTCCGCGCCTCCATCCGCGCCATCCAGGCCAGCTTGTAGTCGTATTTCGGCCCCGGCGCCGGGTTGCCGTTCGGCAGGTAAAGCCCGCAGACCCGCACCGGGCGGGCGCCCATCACGGTCGCCTCGATCCAGCGGGTCTGTTCGTCGGCGTCGTCCCCGGGCAGGCGGCGGGTGACATCCTCCAAAGGCAGCTTCGACAGGATCGCCACGCCGTTGAAGCTTTTCATGCCGTGGAGCTCGACCCGGTAGCCCATCCGCTCGAAATCCTCGCGCGGGAAATCGGCATCGACCTTCTTGGTCTCTTGCAGGCAGACCACATCGGGTTCGGCCTCGGCCAGCCAGGTTTTCAGCGCCTCGGCCCGCGCGGTGATGCCGTTGATGTTGAAGCTGGCGATTTTCATTCTTTGCCCCATATTTCCCCCATCTTGAAGGAAAGGAGCCTCTGATGCCAGACGTCTCGGTGCTGATCCCGGCCTATCGGGCAGAGGCGACGATCCGCGATTGCGTGCTGTCGGTGCTGGAAGGGGGCGCCGCGGTCGAGGTGCTGGTCGAAAGCGACGACGGCGGGGATTATCCGCAGGTGGCGGGGCTGCCGGGGGTGACGGTCGCGGCGACGGGGGCGGTGCGCTCGGGCGTGGGGGCGGCGCGGAACCGGGCGCTGACGCGGGCGCGCGCGCCCTGGGTCGCCTATGTCGATGCCGACGACCGGGTGAGCCCGGGGTATTTCGCGGCCCTGCTGGCGGCAGGCGGCGCGGCGGTGGCGCGGACCGTGGTGGAGGAAGGCGGCGTGACGCTGGGCGAGATCGCCCCCGCTGTCCTGAACTTTCCCGCCATGGCGCGCGAGGGCGCCTCGTTCCGCGGCATCGTGCCCCGCGCGGCCTGTCCGACCTTCGTCAACGACCTGAGCCAGGACATCCTGCACATGGCCGAGGTCGTTTTGCGCTGCGGTGCCCTGCCCGTGACCGCGGCGCGGTATCACCTGCAGCTGGGGGCGGCGACGGTGACGGCGGCCGATGATTTCTCGGCCCGGGTCGAGGCCGCCTATCTGCGCCACATCGACCGGCTGCAGGCGGGCTATGCGGGCCATCCCGCCTTGGCCGATGCGGTGGCGATGTTCCAGGCCAAGCGCGCGCTCAACCGCCGCTTCACCGCCGAGGGCGCGGGGAAAAGCTATTACGCCTGGGTGTTACAGCGAGAATGAGGTGCCGCAGCCGCAGGACGAGACCGCGTTCGGGTTCTCGATCACGAAGCGCGCCCCGATCAGCTCGGCCGAGAAGTCGATGACCGCATTGGACAGGTAGGGCAGCGAGATCGCATCGACCAAGACCCGCTGGCCGTCCTTCTCGATCACCAGGTCGTCGGGCGCGGGGTCGTCGAGCTTGATGTCGTATTGAAAGCCCGAACAGCCCCCCCCCTCGACCGCCACGCGCAGGGATTTCTGCTGGCCGGTGGCCTTGAGGATCTCGGCCAGGCGCTGAAAGGCGCGGTCGGTGACTTTGGGGGGCAGGGTGATGTCCATGGCGCGGGCCTCCTTGACGGGAATGTAGGCGCAGGACGGCCAGGGTTCAAGCCGGGGCGGGAGGGGCGGAGCCTGCCTGAGGCAAAGGCTTTTGCCCCGAAAACAGGCGAATCAGTGCATCACGAGATCGTTATGCTACGTTCTCCGCACGCACTTATCGTAAATGGGAAGGAATTTGCACATGTTGAAAGAAATTACTCTGGCGGGCAGCCTGGCTTTGGGCCTGGTGTCGGCCCAGGCGGCGATGGCCGCGACCACGGTCGTCACCACTCTGGACGGCAGCCAAGGCTGGAGCCGGACCGATGTGCGGCCCGGCGGCACCGCCGAGATCGTCGACCTGACCGGCACCGGCGGCAACCTGGAAAACAACCAGCCGCTGCCCACCGGCGCGCTGCAGTTGACGACCAATGCGACCAACGAGGCCAAGGCGGAAATCGGCTATGGCGCCAATTTCGGCAAGGTCAGCGACGTCCTGAACGGCAATTTCAGCCTGAGCTACAGCTGGTTCGACACCGGCGGGGCGGTCGCGGCGCCCTCGATCAAGCTGACCTTCTACAGCGCGACCTACAGCGGCGACGGCTATGGCACGCTGATCTACGAACCCTATACGCAAGGCCCGACCTCGTCGAGCTTCATCACCCCCACGACGGGCGACTGGGTCACCGCGAACATCGACCTGAACAACGGGCGGTTCTGG
>CAMFIX010000204.1 GCA_945952425.1 uncultured Pseudorhodobacter sp.
TGTAGTTCCCCTGCGAGGCCGACAGCGCCGCATTGGCCGAAGCCAGCTGCGCCTCGGCCAGTGCGACGTCGGTCTTGGTGACCTCGCCCACGTCGAACTTGTCTTTCGCCGCCTTCAGGTCTTCGGTGATCAGCCGGACGTTGGATTGCTGCGCCGCGACAAGGTCGGTCTGCAGCGACATGTTCACATAGGCCGAGATCGCATCCAGCAGCACCTGCTGTTCGACATTGACCAGCGAGGCGCGGCTGGCCAGCACCAGCTCGTCCTTGATCTGCACGCCGAGCTTGCCGCGGCCGAAATCCAGAAGCGTCTGGGTCAGCGCCAGCGTCAGGCTGCCCGAGGTCGATTCGGCCGCCGTGAAGAAGCTCGATTCCGAGTTCTTCGAATAGCCGAGCTTGCCCTGGAAGCTCAGCACCGGCAGCAGCGTGCCGACCGCGGTCGCCACGTCTTCATCTGCCGCACGCAGCACCGCCTGGTTCTGCTCCAGCAGGTGCGAGTTGCGATAGGCCGCCACCAGCGCATCGCTGAGCGTTTCCGCCCCCGCCATCCCCGGGGAGAGCAGCGCCACCCCGATCATCAGTCTTGCCACGAGCTTCCGCATCTTCCACCTCATTTACGAGGCGCCCGGCGGTTCTCCGTCGGCGCGCCCTGCGCCGGGCCTTGACGACCCTGTTTACAATACGAACCCGCGACGGGCCGAGAATCCGGGCAAGACCGGGGCGGTGGCGTTGAACACCTGCCGCCAGCCGATCTTGCCCTCTGACTTAAGGCCGATCCGGGCGATGCCAAGGGGGCCTTCCATGAAGATTGCACCGATCCGCCCGCCCTCGGCCAATTGGCCGGCCAGCGCCTCGGGCAGCGTCTCGACCGCGCCCTCGATCAGGATCAGGTCGAAGCTGCCCTTGGCGCCATCGGCCAGGGCCCCCTCGACGACCTTCGCCTTGTCGCCCAGGTTGGCCCGGGCGGCGGCGGCCATCCCGGCATCGGATTCCAGCGCGGTCACAGCGGCGCCCATCTCGGCCAGCACGGCGGCGGAATAGCCGGGGCCCGCCGCCACGACCAAGGCGCTTTCACCCGGTGTCACGTCCAAGGCGTCCAGCAGTTTCGCCAGGCTGCGCGGCTCCAGCACGACACGGCCGGGCGCGAGGGGCAGGTTCTGCCCGACATAGGCCGCTTCGCGCGCGGCTTCCGGCACGAAACGCTCGCGCGGGACGGACAGCATGGCGGCGATGATGGGGAATTTCGTCACGTCCTGCGGGCGGACCTGCGTGTCGACCATGGTGACGCGGCGGGAGGCAAAATCGCTCATCTGGGGCATCCGGCTCTTATCTCGGCATCGGGAAAGGGGCGCCGTCGCACGGCCCCCCGCTGAGAGCGGTCTTGCCACAAGTGCCGCGGGGGGGCAACTGCCGATGGCGAGCCTCAGGGCGCGCGCGGGGCCAAAGCTGTGTCCGGCGGTGATTTTTTCGCCCGAAGGTGCCTTGGCGCCACGGATTGGCGTGGCGGTGACGCTTGGTTAACCCCGAGGGTCCAGACTGAACCCCGTGTCCCAAGCCCCGGAGCTTCCCATGCCCGACTTCTCCCTTGGCCGCGCGCCCCTCACCCCGCACGGGCTCGCCACCGCCCTCTCCGACACGCGGCGCGAGATTGCCCGCCTGCAACGACAAGAGGCCGCCCTGCTCTCGGGCGCCCTGCCCGAACCCGGCCGCCGCCCCGGCTGGCCGATGGAGCGTCTGCCGTCCAAGCCCCTGGCTCTGCCCGCGCCGGGGTGAAGGCTCTGCCACCGCCGATCACACCATCGGGGCGAGGATCTCGACCTCCTCACCCGCCCGCAGCGCGGTGTAAAAGCAGCTCTGCCGGTTGGTGTGACAGGCCGGCCCCTCTTGCCGCACCAGCGCCAGCAGGCAATCGCGGTCGCAGTCGATGCGCAGCTCCACCAGCGCCTGCACATGGCCCGAGCTTTCGCCCTTGACCCAAAAGCTCTGGCGCGAGCGGCTCCAATAGGTGACGCGCCCGGTCTGCAACGTCTGCGCCACAGCTTCGGCATTCATCCAGGCGAACATCAAGACCTGGCCGGTGGCCGCCTCTTGCGCGATGCAGGGGATCAGGCCGTTGGCATCATATTTCAGGCTGGCGGGGTCGAAAGGCATCGGGCCTCCTTGGCGCGGGCCGCGCGGGGGATTACATGGGCAGGTGTCTACCCCGATTGCCCAGCGGAGCGCCAGATGAGCGATACCGACCTTGTCAGCCTCTATTCCGGCCGCATCCTGGCCCTGGCCGCCGACATCCCGCATCTGGGCAAGCTGGCCGCCCCGGGCGGCAGCGCGAAAAAGCGCTCACCCTTGTGCGGATCGACCATCGCGGTGGATGTGGCGCTGCAAGACGGCAAGGTCGCCGATTTCGCGCAAGACGTCCGCGCCTGCGCCTTGGGCCAGGCTTCCGCCGCGGTGCTGGGCTCCGTGGTGATCGGCCGCACCCGGGCCGAGCTGGAGCGCGCCCGCGACCAGCTGTCCGCCATGCTCAAATCCGGCGGCCCGGTGCCCGAGGCGCCCTTCGACGGCTATGAAGTGCTGGTCCCGGCCCGCGACTACCGCAACCGCCACGCCTCGATCCTGCTGGCGCTGGAAGCCACCTGCGCCGCGATCCAAGCCGCGGAATCCGCCAAGGGCTGAGCCGTAGGCGCGCCGCGGCCGTCGTCACGCCTCCCCCCGCGCGGCGGGTTGAAACCCGCCCTATTGCAAGGCGCCCCCGCCCCTTGCGCCTTTCATACTTGCTCAAATACTCCACGGGGGTCCGGGGGTGTGAAACCCCCGGGCCGCGTTCCGAAAATGCAAAACGCCGGAGGTCTCCCCCCGGCGCCCTGCCAAAAATCCCGCAGCCTCAGCCCAGCACCACCAGCGCATGCCGCTTCTTGCCCGCCGTCAGCTTCAGCGGCTCGGCCAGCTCCCCCGCCCCGAACCGCTGCCCGGGGTCCAGCGCCACATCGTCATTCACCCGCGCCCCGCCGTCCAGGATCAGCCGCTTGGCCTCTTTCCCCGAAGGCGCCAGCCCTGCCCGCACGAACAGCTGCGAGAGCGTGATGCCCTCGGCCACCTCGGCCACCGAAAGGCTCAAGGTCGGCAGGTCATCGCCCACGCCGCCCTTCTCGAAGACCTCGCGCGCGGTGGCTTCGGCCGCCGCGGCGGCGTCCGGCCCGTGCAACAAAGCGGTCGCCAGGTTCGCCAGGGTGATCTTGGCCTGGTTGATCTCCGCCCCCTGCAAGGCGCCCAGCCGGTCGCATTCCGCCACCGGCAGCTCGGTGAAGATCTTCAGGAAGCGCCCCACATCGGCATCCGTCGTGTTGCGCCAGAACTGCCAGAATTCGTAAGGCGACAGCATCTCCGCCCGCAGCCAGACCGCGCCGGACGCCGATTTCCCCATCTTCCGCCCGTCCGAGGTGGTCAGCAGAGGCGTCGTCAGCCCGTAGATCTGCTTGTCGATCACCCGATGCGTCAGGTCGATCCCGTTGATGATATTGCCCCATTGATCCGAGCCGCCCATCTGCAACAGGCAGCCATAGCGCCGGTTGATCTCCAGGAAATCATAGGCTTGCAGGATCATGTAGTTGAATTCCAGGAAGGACAGCGACTGTTCGCGGTCCAGCCGGGATTTCACCGATTCAAACGACAGCATCCGGTTGACCGAGAAATGCCGCCCGATGTCGCGCAGGAAATCCAGGTAGTTCAGCCCGTCCAGCCATTCGGCATTGTTCAGCATGATCGCATCCGTCGGGCCATCGCCATAAGCGAGATACCGCGCGAAGACCTGCTTCAGCCCTTCGATGTTGCGGTCGATGGCTTCGGACGTGAGCAACGGCCGCTCTTCCGACCGGAAGGAAGGGTCGCCGACCTTCGTCGTCCCCCCGCCCATCAGCGTGATCGGCTTGTGCCCGGTCTTCTGCAGCCAGCGCAGGACCATGATGTTCATCAGGTGACCCACATGCAGCGAAGCCGCCGTCGCGTCATAGCCGATATAGGCCGGCACCACGCCACGGATCAGCGCCTCGTCCAGCGCCTGGTAATCCGTGCAATCCGCCACGAAGCCGCGTTCGAACATCACGCGCAGGAATTCGGATTTCGGGTGGTAGGTCATGGCTCCCCCATGCATTATGGTCGAAAGGCCGTATACCGGGGCCGCTGCGGAAGGAAAAGGTGGCGTGAAGGAAAAGGCCGAACCGCTCTGGGTCTTGGGGATGATGTCGGGCACCTCGCTGGATGGGGTCGATGCGGCGCTGGTGCTGACCGATGGCGAAAGGGTCGAGGATTTCGGGCCTTGCGCCTTTCGCCCCTATAGCGCGGCCGAGCGCGCCACCATCGCCCGCGCCCTCGGCCAGTGGCCGGGCGAGGCGCAGGTGGCGGCGGCGGCCGAAGTGGTCGAGGCCGCCCATGTCGAACTCGCCGCCCGCTTTCCCGATGCGGCGCTCGTGGGGTTTCACGGCCAGACCCTGGCGCATGAGCCGGGCGGGCGCGGCACCCACCAGGCGGGCGATGGCGCCGCCCTGGCCGAGGCGCTGAGCCGCCCGGTCGTCTGGGATTTCCGCTCGGCCGATGTGGCTTTGGGCGGCCAGGGTGCGCCGCTGGTGCCGTTCTTCCACCATGCTTTGGCGCGGGGCCTGGGGGCGACGGAGCCCCTGGCCTTCCTCAACCTCGGCGGCGTCGGGAACCTGACCTGGGTGGACCCTGCCGTGCAAGACCCAGCCGATCCGCGCGCGCTTCTGGCCTTCGACACCGGGCCCGCCAATGCCCCGGTGAACGACCTGATGCAGGCGCGCCTCGACCTCGCGCAAGACGAAGGCGGCGCGCTCGCCCTCCAGGGCACCCCGGATCAAGCCGTGATCGACGCCTTCCTGAACCACGCCTATTTCTACCGCATGCCGCCCAAGTCCCTGGACCGCAACACCTTTCACGACCTGCTTCCGGCCGTGGCGCACCTTTCGGATTCCGATGCCGCCGCCACCCTGACCCATGCCGCCGCCGCTGCCGTCGCCCGGGGGGCCGAGCATTTCCCCGCGCCCATCTCGCGCCTTCTGGTCGCAGGCGGAGGCCGCCACAACGCCGCCCTGATGGAGGCCCTGCGCCAGCGCTTGCCCGGCGTCACCGACATCGACGACACCGGCCTGAACGGCGACATGCTGGAGGCCCAGGCCTTCGCCTATCTCGCCGCCCGCGTGCGCCGCGGCCTTGCGACCTCCGGCCCGATGACGACCGGCGTCCCGGCGGCCGTCGGCGGCGGGCAGATCAGCCGCCCGGAATGACGAAGGCCCGGGAAGCAATTCCCCGGGCCTTGCGCGTCTATCCTGACCTGCTCAGCCCCGGCGGCGGCGCAGCAGACCAAAGGCCATCAGCCCCCCCGCCAGCAGCGGCAGCCCCGCGGGCAGCGGCACCGTGGGCAGCGCATCCGACACGACGATATTGTCGATCCCGAAGCCCTCGTCGTCCCAACCTTGGTCGGAATTGCCGAAGATGACGTTCACCAGCTGCCCCATTGCATAGCTCGTGACGCCAAAGCTCAGGTGATAGGTGTGATCGGGGCCGTAGTAGTTATAGCCAAGCGTCCCGGTCAAAGTCGAATCCGACCCGGTGCCGCCCACCTGCAGACCCGGTCCGCCGCCGTAGGTCTGCAGCCAGCCCGTATTGTTGGTGAACGTGTCGTTCAGAAGCGTGCTGCCGTTCACATCCAGCTTGAAACTGTCGGGCTGGCAACAGCCCGGGCCAGAGCCATCCAGGCTGTTCAGCGTGTAAAGATCGAAGTTCAGAAGAAAGCTCGCATTGGCCGCAAGCCCCGTCAGCGTCAGCGTCGAAGAGCTCCCCGCCGCCAGCGGCCCCAGGAACTTCGTCACAGAGGTCGGCGCCGTGGTGATCGTCGTCACCCCGCTGATCCCGGTCGTATTGCCGCTCTCGAAATCGTTCTGGTAAATCGTCGACGCCCCGGCGCCGGCTGCCAGCCCGAAGACCAGCGCAAGCCCTGCAAGAACCTTCATGGGTCACTTCCCCCTGAAACACACCGCCTCCAGTTAGCGCCCCGCCCCCGATTCGCTCAAGCA
>CAMFIX010000205.1 GCA_945952425.1 uncultured Pseudorhodobacter sp.
CCACCGGCCCGATCCCGAAACGATTGCCCTTGCTCATTTCCCGCCCTCCCGCGCCACCCAGGCCTTCAGCACCGTCGCCTTGAACTCCTGATACGCATTGTCGAAACTCTGCCGCGCCCGCTTCCAGGTCTCCCGCGTCATCTCGCGATAATCCTGCTCATAGACCGACATCTGAAACCGCCCCGACTGCTCCACCGCCCGCGTCATCTCGATCGGATGCTGACACACATCCGCGCCGAAGACATTGCGGAAGGCTTCCAGCATCGCGGCATGCAAGGGGTTCGCGGCCTCATAGCGTGTCATCAGCACCCGCAGGTCCAGGAAGCTTTTCGGCAGCTTGATCCCGGCATTGGCCGCGATCTTCTCGAAGCCCACGCTGATCTCCTGCATCGCATCGCCGAGCTGGCCGAGGTAGGAGGTCGTCGAGTCATATTCCCAATAGCCCGGCCCCGAGGGGATATACAAAACATCCGCCGCGAAAGCCGCGTTCAGCGACTGATAGCCGATGGCCGGCGGGCAGTCGAAGATCACCACGTCGTATTGATCGGCCGGCAGCTCGTCCAGATAGCGCGCCACGCAGCCGAAGAAACTCCAGGCCTTGTGCAGGCTGCGATACTGGGCCGAGGCAAACTCCACGAATGCCGCATTGGCACAAGAGGGGATGATGTCGATCGTCGGCCAAGAAGTCTTCTGGATGAAATCCTGCGCCCGCATCGCGCCGATCTCCTGCACGTCCTTGGGCAGCTCATCCGCGGCCGGATAGGGGCAATCGGCCGGATCGTCATAGCTCTCCATGATCCGGTCCGCCTCGCGACACAGGTCGCGGCACATGATCCCCCAGACCGTGTTCCACTCCTTGACCTCGACGAGGCCCATCGAATGGGTCAGCGTCGCCTGGGGGTCGAAGTCGATGACCAGCACGCGATAGCCATCCAGCGCCGCCGCATTGGCCAGGTGCTGCGCGACCACCGTCTTGCCGACCCCGCCCTTGAAATTCGAGACCGCGAC
Source organism: uncultured Pseudorhodobacter sp. (assembly GCA_945952425.1). Lineage (GTDB taxonomy): Bacteria > Pseudomonadota > Alphaproteobacteria > Rhodobacterales > Rhodobacteraceae > Stagnihabitans. Next base: position 1,009 of record CAMFIX010000205.1, read on the forward strand.
CCGCACCGCCGGACCCTTCGGCCGGTCGGGCATCAGCGACTTGCCGCGAAACCGCACCCGTCGCCGCAGCTCGTTGATCTCGGCCAGGGTGAACCAGCGCTGACGGCCGTCCTCCTCGACCTCGCCCTGGGGCAGGGACGGATCTTCGGCCAGCTTCTTGCGCAACGTGTCGGCCGGCACATCGAACATGAAGGTCGAGATTTCCCAGATCGAGAACGGCCGCAGCGTCTTGATCTCGGAGGGCGAAAACGTCGCCCGCCGCACCGCCGCCTGCTGGGCAAGGCTGCGTTCGTTCATCTCTTGCAAATAGCTGTAGTCGCGCATGGCATGCTCGCGTTATTGTCGTTGGAATGCTGAATAGCGCGATTTGCGAAAATCGCAAATTCAAAAAGCGCGTTCTTCGGGGCAGGGGGCGGAAAAACGCGACCTGCTGCCGGTCACCGGGGAAATTGCGTGACAAATCGAGCCTGTGCCTGCCAGAATAGGGGACATCGCAGGGCCGATTGCAGGACACACAAGCCGTCCCTCTTCACCTGTGATACCTCTTTTTCTCGGATTTCAGGACAAGAGCCCGAATTTCCCGTCTTTCGAAACCACATTGACAAAAAACGCGAAATCCACAGAAATATCCCCATAAAGAATCGGATCAACCGAAACGAGCAGCAGGACCATGACGCAACCCACCCGACTGACCGGCAAGGGCGCCGGAGCGGAGAAGTATGATCTTCTCACCGCGCTTTCCGTCGCAGGCCTTTCCGGCTCTCCGACCGAGCAGACCTCGATGCTGCGCCTCATCGCGGTTCTGACGGCGCGCTACAACTGGGCGGCGGACGAGCTGTCGATGGGCCACCGCGAGATGGCCGCGCTCTGGTCGGTCGACGAGCGGACGGCGAAACGCGAGACGAAGCGGCTGATCGACGCCGGATTCCTGGCGCTGCGGCGGCGGGGCGCGCGGGGCAGGGTCAGCAGCTATCGCCTGTGCATCGAGCGGATTTACGCCTTGTCAGAGCCTGTTTGGCCCCAGGTCGGCCCCGATTTCACCGAGCGTATGACCCATCGCCAGACCCCCGAGGCGCCCAAGGTGGTGAAGGTCGATTTCGCCCCGCGCGTGCCCTCGACAGATCCCGCCTGGGAGACGGTCGCGGAACGGCTGCGCGCCGCCAACCCAGCCCGTTTTGCCGCCTGGTATGCTAAGCTCGCACCACGGTCCTATGACGAGGGCGTGCTGGTGCTGGAGGCGGGCTCGGCCTTTGCGCTGCAATACCTGCAGACCCACCTGATGGCCGAATTGACGGCGGCCTTGCGGCCCGCCTATCCGGGGCTGCGGCGCTGCGTTCTGGTGGAAAATAGTCTCTGATTAGGCCTTTTTGGCCAGGTCCAGGGCCTGAGCCAGCGTCTCTGCGTCGCCGATATGGTTCATCAGCACCAGGACAAGCCTTGCATTCAGCGCATGGCTCTCTTCCGGCGTGAGGCCCTTGTGGGCGGCCAAGAGCGCGGCATAGGTCGCATCGGGATCGGCGAGGTTGGGATGGGTGCGCAATGTCACGAAAGCGGGCTCCAAAGGGCGGTGAGGGCGGCCGAAATCGTCTCTGTATCGGCGGAAATCCAGCGGGCGGCCACGATCTGGTCGGGACGGATGAGGTAGAGCGCATGGGGGGCAGGGCCGAGGTAGCGCGCGATGATCTCGGGGGTGCGGTCCAGCTGCAGTTGGGCAAGGTCAGGCACCTCCGGCGCGGCACATCCCAGCGCCAAGAGCAGGGGTTGGTCCCCCAAAAGCTCGATCAGCCAGCCCGCGGGCAGCGGCGCATCGGGCGCCACGCTTCCGGGGCGCGCCCCCTGCGGCAGGCCGTCATCCGCACCCGGCAGCGGATAGGTGCAGGGCCGCGACAGGCGCCCCGAATTGACCAGCGGTCGGGCAAAGCTCGCCCGCCCCGCGAGCGCCAGAACGGCATCGCGAAACTCCCGCTCGGCCCCGTCCGCAGGCGACATGAATCGCGTTGTTCGAGACGAATTCAGCAGGTTCTCATCTGCCGCAAAGCACCTTTCGCGGTCATAGGCGCGCAGGATTGCTGGATCGCGCCCCTTGACGACGCCCGCGAGCCGCCAGCCCAAGGCATCCACATCCTGCAACCCGCCATTCCCCCCGCGCGCCCCGAACGGCGAGACGACATGGGCGCTGTCACCGGCGAAGATCACCCGGTCATGGACGAAATTCCGCAGGCGTCGGCACTGAAACGTATAGACCGAGACCCAGTCGAGCCGGAAATCGGCATGGCCCACGGCTTTCTCGATGCGGGGGATGACGCGCTCGGGCTGACGTTCCAGCTCGGGATCGGCGTCCCAGCCCAGCTGCAGGTCGATGCGATAGATGTCATCGGGCTGCTTGTGCAGCAGCGCCGACTGGCCGGGATGGAAGTCGGGTTGAAACCAGAAGCGCCGCTCGGAGGGGAAATCGCCCTTCATCTCGATATCGGCGATCAGGAAACGCTCTTCGAAGAGCTCGCCGTCGAAGTCCAGGCCCAGCATTCCGCGGAGCGCGCTGCGGGCGCCGTCGCAGGCCACGACCCAGTCCGTGTGGCACTGATAAGGCCCTTCGGGCGTCTCGACCGTCAGCGTCACCCCCTGCGTATCCTGCGCAACCCCCGTCACCCGGTTCTTCCAGCGCAGCTCAATCAGCGGCAGCTGCAGGCAACGTTCGACCAGGTATTCCTCGACGTAATATTGCTGCAGGTTCACGAAGGCCGGCATTTTGTGGCCCGGATCGGGCTGCAGGTCGAAGTTCCAGACCTCCTGACCCTTGTGATAGGTGCGCCCGACCTTCCAGGTCACGCCCTTTTCCACGCATTTTTCGCCGATACCGAGACGATCCAGGATCTCCAGGCTGCGCTTGGACCAGCAGATCGCGCGGCTGCCGACCGAGACGACATTGTTGTCGTCCAGAACCACCGAGGCCACCCCCTGTTGCGCCAGGTCGATGGCCAGCGCGAGCCCCACCGGCCCCGCGCCCACGATGGCGACCTTGTGGCGCCGGTCGGGGGTTTTTACCGGCACGACAGGGAAGGGGCGGTAGGCATAGGGCATCACGGATGGTCCCGCTTGAGCAATTTCCAGAGCGACAGCACCAATGTGCCCCCGAAAAGCGCGCCGGCGACGCCCACGACCTCGATCAGGCCGGGGCCTTCGGGCAGGCCGCGCAACACGACGGCCGCGGCGAGCGCGCAGAGCCCCACGACCGAAAAGCAGGCCCGGAAGACCAGCTCGCCGCGCGTGGGGCCGTATTTGCGCCCGCTCATCCCTGCAGCTCCGCCCACATCTGGCGGTCGCGTTCGGCCGTCCAGATGCGGGGATGGTCGATGCCGCGCGCCTCGTCCCAGGCGCGGGCGACGTTGAAGGGCAGGCAGTGTTCATAGATCGCGTAATCGCGGAACTTCGGGTCGCATTCGGCGCGGACGGCCACCCAGGCCTCGCGCAAACTTCCGCCCCGCGCCGCGATCCGTGCGACCGGGCGGAAGGTGCTTTCGACGAAATCCCGCGTCCGGTCCAGCGCGGCATTCACCGCCACCCGCCCGACCACCGCATCCCCCCGCCCCGGCGCAATCGCGTCGAGGTCAAAGGCCCGGACGGCCTCCAATGTGTCACTCCAGTCGCGGAAATGGCCATCGCCGCAGTAGCAGGCCGAATGCGCCTCGACGATATCGCCGGTGAACATCACGCCCGCATCGGGCACATGCACCACCGCATCGCCGGCCGTATGCGCCCGGCCGAGCTGCAGGAGATCGACCCTGCGCCGGCCCAGCCAGACACTCATCCGGCCCTGAAAGGTCGTGGTGGGCCAGGTCAGTCCCGGAATGTCCTCGTGCCCCTGAAAGAGCCGCGGAAAGCGCTGGAACTCGCTGTCCCAATCCTCTTGCCCGCGCTCGGCCACCATGCCGCGCGCCGCTTCCGACATGATGACCTGCGGCGCGCCGAACGCGCTGGCCCCCAGCACCCGCACCGCATGGTAATGCGTCAGCACCAGGTGGCTGATCGGTTTGTCGGTCACGCTGCGGATGCAGTCGATGACCTTCTGCGCCAGCCGGGGCGTCGCCTGCGCCTCCACCACCATCACGCTGTCGTCGCCGATGATGACGCCAGAGTTCGGATCGCCCTCGGCGGTAAAGGCGTAAAGCCCTGCGCCGATCTCGGTGAAACTGGTCTTCTTCTCGGCGAGGTCGCCCTGGGATGCGAAGCTTTTCGCCATGTCAGTGCCTTTCATAGGGGTTTTGCAGCGCGGGCAGAACTTGGCCCTCGCAGGCGCCGAAGCCGATGCGATAGCCGTCGCCCGCCGCATGGCCGCGCAGCGTCAGCCTATCGCCATCCTCGATGAAGGTGCGCGTGCCGCCGGTGACGGGGATCGGCTCCTTGCCCCCCCAGCTCAGCTCCAAGAGGCTCCCGCGCTCGGTCTTGCCCGGGCCCGAAATGGTGCCCGAGCCGATCAGGTCGCCCACCGTCATCGCGCAGCCCGACGAGGTATGATGCGCGATCTGCTGCGCGAAGCTCCAGTAAAGCTGGTCGGCATTGGTGCGCGCGATTACCGTCTCGACCCCGCCCTCCGGCGTCAGCCCGACCTCCAGCGCCAGGTCGAGCCCGCCCGGGGAGACCTCCTCCAGGTAGGGCAGAACCGGCACTTCCCGCGGCGGAACCTTCCGCCGAAACGGCTCCAACGCCGCCTTCATCACCACCCAAGGGCTGATCGTCGTGGCCGCCGCCTTGGCCTGGAAGGGCCCCAGCGGCTGATACTCCCAAGCCTGCACATCCCGCGCCGACCAGTCGTTCAAGAGCACATAGCCGAAGATCATCGCCTCGGCCTCTTCCACCGTCACCGGCTGCCCCAAGGCGCTGCCCTGACCCAGCACGCAGCCCAGCTCCAGCTCGATGTCAAAGCGCCGCGAGGGTTGGAAGGCCGGCACCTCATGCCGCGCCCCCTTCACCTGCCCCCAGGGCCGTCGCCCCGCCGTCCCCGCGGCCACCACGGACGCCGCCCGCCCGGTG
>CAMFIX010000206.1 GCA_945952425.1 uncultured Pseudorhodobacter sp.
CGTGTAATCAACCCTTTGTCCGGGGTGCCCGATTCGTCGTGCCCCCGGCATGCTTTGTCCGAGACGGCAGGTGGCGCGCAAACGCCTTGATATCCCGCCCGAGATGGAGTTCGTCCTTCGCTCCGGGTTTCCGGTTGAAGTTCGGGCCATCATGGACTGAACGCCCCTGAAAGGGGGCCAATCGAGCCGGGGGGAAACCCCCATACTTGGAGTGAAACTGTGGATAGAGCCCAGAAAGCACAGGTGGTCGAGGAACTCGGCCAGGTCTTCGCAAGCTCTGGCGTTGTGGTGGTTGCCCGCTACACCGGCATGACAGTTGCTCAGATGCAGGACCTCCGCGCGAAGATGCGCGAAGTCGGAGGTGCTGTCCGCGTCGCCAAGAACACGCTCGCCAAGATCGCCCTCGGTGGCACGCCCCCTGAAAAGATGGGTTCGCTGCTCGCGGGCATGACCGTGCTTGCCTATTCCGAAGACCCCGTCGCTGCGGCGAAGGTCTGCGAAGCCTATGCCAAGGGGAACGACAAGTTCGTGATCCTCGGCGGGGCGATGGGCAGCGAGGTTCTGGACCCTGCCGGTGTGAAAGCCGTCGCTTCGATGCCGTCGCGTGAAGAGCTCATCGCTCAGATCGTGTCGATCCTCGGTGCGCCCGCTTCCAGCCTGGCCGGTGCCATTGGCGCGCCTGCGGCGAATATCGCGGGAATCCTCAAGACTCTTGAGGAGCGGGAAGCCGCCTGAAGCAATTCATGACGGGTGCGGACACCGCGCCTCGTTGGAACCCATCTCAACTTACGGAACATGAAAATGGCTGATCTGAACAAACTCGCCGAAGAGATCGTTGGTCTGACCCTCCTGCAAGCGCAGGAACTGAAGACCATCCTGAAGGACAAGTATGGCATCGAGCCCGCCGCTGGCGGCGCTGTCATGGTCGCTGGCCCGGCTGCTGCCGCCGCCCCGGCCGAAGAAGAAAAGACCGAGTTCGACGTCGTCCTGAAGGACGCCGGCCCGAACAAGATCAACGTGATCAAGGAAGTTCGCGCGATCACGGGTCTCGGCCTGAAGGAAGCCAAGGATCTCGTCGAAGCTGGCGGCAAGGTCAAGGAAGCGATTGGCAAGGCTGACGCCGAAGCCATGAAGAAGAAGCTCGAAGAGGCTGGCGCCAAGGTCGAGCTGGCCTGATTTGGCCTCCGGGTTCGCCCGGGTTTGAAGACAGGGCAGGGTCGGGAGTTTTCCCGGCCCTGCCGTCTGCGTCTTGGAAAGGGCTTTCGCGAAAGCCCCTTCCCAGGCGCGGTGAGGGTTCGGGAGCTGCCCCAGGGCCGGGCGGCATGAATGGAACCCTTCCCCCTGACGCCCGAGCGGCTGCTCCGACGCCCAGCGGAGAAGCAGGCTCTGATGAGAAAGGTTACGACGAGCATGGCGCAAGCTTACGTTGGTCAGAAGCGTATCCGCCGTTATTTCGGCAAAATCCGTGAAGTCCTGGAGATGCCGAACCTGATCGAGGTGCAGAAAAGCTCCTACGATCTGTTCCTGCGTTCGGGCGACTCGGACCGCCCGCTGGATGACGAGGGCATCCAGGGCACCTTCCAGTCGGTCTTCCCGATCAAGGATTTCAACGAGACGGCGGTGCTGGAGTTCGTGAAATACGAGCTGGAAAAGCCCAAGTATGACGTCGACGAATGCATGCAGCGCGACCTGACCTATGCCGCGCCGCTGAAGGTGACCCTGCGCCTGATCGTGTTCGATGTCGACGAGGCGACCGGCGCCAAGTCGGTCAAGGACATCAAGGAACAAGACGTCTACATGGGCGACATGCCCCTGATGACGCAGAACGGCACGTTCATCGTGAACGGGACCGAGCGGGTCATCGTCAGCCAGATGCACCGCTCGCCCGGCGTGTTCTTCGACCATGACAAGGGCAAGACCCATTCCTCGGGCAAGCTCTTGTTCGCCTGCCGGATCATTCCCTATCGCGGCTCGTGGCTGGACTTCGAGTTCGACGCCAAGGACATCGTCTTTGCCCGCATCGACCGCCGCCGCAAACTGCCGGTGACGACGCTGCTCTATGCGCTCGGCATGGACCAGGAAGGCATCATGGATGCCTATTACGACACGGTGATGTACAAGTATCAGAAGAACAAGGGTTGGGTGACCAGGTTCTTCCCGGACCGCGTGCGCGGCACGCGTCCCTCCTATGACATCGTCGATGCCGCGACCGGCGACGTGATCTGCAAGGCCGGCGACAAGATGACGCCGCGCATGGCCAACGATCTGATGAAGTCGGGCAAGGTCACCGAGCTGCTGGTGCCTTATGACAGCATCGTCGGCCGTTATGTCTCGAAAGACATCATCAACGAAGACACCGGCGAGATCTGGGTCGAGGCCGGCGACGAGCTGACCATGGAATATGACCGCGACGGTCAGCCCAAGGGCGGCACGCTGAAACTGCTGCTGGATCAAGGTATTACCGATATTCCGGTCCTGGATATCGACAATGTCAACGTCGGCCCCTACATGCGCAACACGATGGCGGTCGACAAGAACATGGGCCGCGACACCGCGCTCATGGACATCTACCGCGTCATGCGTCCGGGCGAGCCGCCGACCGTCGAGGCCGCCGGTGCGCTGTTCGACACCTTGTTCTCGGACAAGGAGCGTTATGACCTCTCGGCCGTCGGCCGGGTCAAGATGAACATGCGCCTGGACCTCGGCAAGCCCGACACTCAGCGCACGCTCGACCGCGAAGACATCGTGGCCTGCATCAAGGCCCTGTGCGAACTGCGTGACGGCAAGGGCGAGATCGACGACATCGACCACCTCGGCAACCGCCGGGTGCGCTCGGTCGGCGAGCTGATGGAGAACCAGTATCGCGTCGGCCTGCTGCGGATGGAGCGCGCGATCAAGGAGCGCATGTCCTCGGTCGAAATCGACACGATCATGCCGCAGGACCTGATCAACGCGAAGCCCGCGGCGGCGGCGGTGCGTGAATTCTTCGGCAGCAGCCAGCTGTCGCAGTTCATGGACCAGACCAACCCGCTGTCCGAAGTGACGCACAAGCGTCGCCTCTCGGCCCTCGGGCCGGGCGGTCTGACCCGCGAGCGTGCGGGCTTCGAAGTCCGCGACGTTCACCCGACCCACTATGGCCGGATGTGCCCCATTGAGACGCCCGAAGGCCAGAACATCGGCCTGATCAACTCGCTGGCGACCTTCGCCCGCGTGAACAAGTATGGCTTCATCGAGACCCCCTATCGCAAGGTCATCGACGGCAAGGTCTCGGACGACGTGGTCTATATGTCGGCCACCGAGGAAATGCGCCACACCGTCGCCCAGGCCAATGCGGCCCAGGATGCCGAGGGCCGCTTCCAGGACGACCTGATTTCGTCGCGGAAGGCCGGGGAGTTCATGCTGAACCCACCCGATGCCATCGACCTGATCGACGTGTCGCCGAAGCAGCTGGTGTCGGTCGCGGCCTCCCTGATCCCGTTCCTGGAAAACGACGACGCCAACCGCGCCCTCATGGGCTCGAACATGCAACGTCAGGCGGTTCCGCTTCTGCAATCCGACGCGCCTTTCGTGGGCACGGGGATCGAGGCGGTGGTGGCCCGTGATAGCGGCGCCGCCATCATGGCGCGGCGTGCGGGCGTGATCGACCAGGTCGACGCGCAACGTATCGTTGTGCGCGCGACCGAGCTGCTGGAACCGGGCGAGCCGGGCGTCGACATCTACCGTCTGCGCAAGTTCAAGCGGTCGAACCAGTCGTCCTGCATCAACCAGCGTCCGCTGGTGAAGGTGGGCGACACGGTGGCACGTGGCGAGGTGGTGGCCGATGGCCCCTGCACCGACATGGGCGAACTGGCCCTTGGCCGGAACGTGATCGTGGCCTTCATGCCGTGGAACGGCTACAACTATGAAGACTCGATCCTGATTTCCGAGCGTATTCTGAAGGATGACGTGTTTACGTCCATCCATATCGAGGAATACGAAGTCGCCGCCCGTGACACCAAGCTTGGGCCGGAAGAAATCACCCGCGACATTCCGAACGTGGGCGAAGAGGCCCTGCGCAACCTGGATGAAGCCGGCATCGTCTATATCGGTGCCGAGGTTCAGCCGGGCGACATCCTCGTCGGCAAGATCACGCCGAAGGGCGAAAGCCCGATGACGCCGGAAGAAAAGCTTCTGCGCGCCATCTTCGGGGAAAAGGCGTCTGACGTCCGCGATACCAGCTTGCGTCTGCCGCCCGGCGCCTATGGCACCATCGTGGAAGTCCGCGTCTTCAACCGTCATGGGGTGGACAAGGACGAGCGCAGCCTGCAGATTGAGCGCGAAGAGATCGAACGCCTGTCGCGCGACCGTGACGACGAGCTGGCGATCCTGGAGCGCAACATCTACTCGCGCCTGCGCACGCTGATCCTCGGCAAGACCGCGGTGAAGGGTCCGAAGGGCGTGAAGGCGGGCTCGACCATCGACGAAGAGCTGCTGGGCACCCTGTCGAAGGGGCAATGGTGGCAGCTGGCCTTGGCCGAAGAATCCGAGGCCAAGGACGTCGAGGCTTTGCACGACCAGTTCGAGGCGCAGAAGCGCGCTCTGGATCACCGTTTCGACGACAAGGTCGAAAAGGTGCGCCGCGGCGACGATCTGCCTCCGGGCGTCATGAAGATGGTCAAGGTCTTCGTCGCGGTGAAGCGCAAGCTGCAGCCGGGCGACAAGATGGCCGGCCGTCACGGCAACAAGGGCGTCATCTCCAAGGTCGTTCCGATCGAGGACATGCCCTTCCTGGCCGATGGCACCCATGTCGACCTGGTGCTGAACCCGCTCGGCGTGCCGAGCCGGATGAACGTCGGGCAGATCCTGGAAACCCATATGGGTTGGGCGGCGCGGGGTCTGGGTCTCAAGATCGACGAGGCCATCAAGGACTACAAGCGCCACGGCGACCTGACCCCGGTGCGCGAGGCGATGCGCCTGGCTTACGGCGACGAGACCTACGAGGGCGCCTTCGGCGACCGCGACGAGGCCGAATTCCTGGAGCTGGCGGGCAACGTGACGCGCGGCGTTCCGATTGCCTCGCCGGTCTTCGACGGGGCGAAGGAATCCGACGTCAACGACGCGCTGCGTCGGGCGGGTTTCGACACCTCGGGCCAGTCGGATGTCTTCGACGGCCGCACGGGTGAGAAGTTCCAGCGCAAGGTCACGGTCGGCGTGAAGTATATGCTGAAGCTGCACCACCTGGTGGACGACAAGCTGCACGCGCGTTCGACGGGGCCGTACTCGCTCGTCACCCAGCAACCGCTGGGCGGCAAGGCGCAGTTCGGCGGTCAGCGTCTGGGGGAAATGGAGGTCTGGGCTCTGGAAGCTTACGGCGCCGCCTATACCCTGCAGGAGATGCTGACGGTGAAGTCGGACGACGTGGCGGGCCGGACCAAGGTCTACGAAAGCATCGTCAAGGGCGAGGACAATTTCGAAGCCGGCGTGCCGGAATCGTTCAACGTTCTCGTCAAGGAAGTGCGGGGCCTCGGCCTCAACATGGAACTCCTGGATGCGGAGGAAGAGTAAAGGTCGAATTTTCGGCGAAAATTCGGGAAACCGATTTTTCGCCGAAAAATCGCGCCTGCGCCTTCCCCCGCCGCCCTCCTTCATAAGGCTATGAAATGAACCAGGAACTCTCGACCAACCCGTTCAACCCGCTGACGCCCGCGAAGACGTTCGACGAGATCAAGATCTCGCTGGCGTCGCCCGAGCGCATCCTGTCGTGGTCCTACGGCGAGATCAAAAAGCCCGAGACGATCAACTACCGGACCTTCAAGCCCGAGCGCGACGGCCTGTTCTGCGCCCGCATCTTCGGGCCGATCAAGGATTACGAGTGCCTCTGCGGCAAATACAAGCGCATGAAGTATCGCGGCGTCGTCTGCGAAAAGTGCGGTGTCGAAGTCACGCTGCAGAAGGTGCGCCGTGAGCGGATGGGCCATATCGAGCTCGCGGCCCCCGTCGCCCATATCTGGTTCCTGAAATCGCTGCCGTCCCGCATCGGCCTGATGCTGGACATGACGC
>CAMFIX010000207.1 GCA_945952425.1 uncultured Pseudorhodobacter sp.
GTCGCGGGCAGGGTCCGATGTGTATAAGGCACAGGGGCAAGGCGCCGCGGGGTCCACGACGGCCCCCATCCGCTCGCACAGTCGATGGGAGCGGCGGTTGTCGGTGTTGGTATAGCTGACCGCCGTCCGGTGGCCGCTGGTCGCAAAGAACCAATCCCGCGCGGCCAGGGCTGCCTCGGTCGCCAGCCCCTGCCCCTCGTCGCTAGCCTCCCAAAGGCTCCAGCCCAGTTCGGGCTCCGGGTGGGTCACGGGGTAAAACGGCCCGATGCCGCCGATGGGCCGACCCTGCAGCACCACGGTAAAGAGCGAAAACCCGTGCCGGTCCCATTGCGCGTAAAGATCGTCCAGCTCGACCCGCAGCGTCGCCGCGTCCCAGGGTCCGCCCATCATCCGCGACCGCTCCGAGGACCAGAAGGCCGCCATCGGCCCCCAATCCGCGTCCTGCGGCTTGCGCAGCACGAGACGTTCGGTCACGAGGACCGGCGCGCCTTCAGGATCGTGCTGCAGGACGTAGCTCATTTCTTCCGGAACATCCCCGAGAGGCCCGAGGGCAGCCCGCCGCCCAATCCCGGCAGCTTGGGCATCCCGCCCATGCCGGATTTCATCGCCTTGGCCGCTTCTTCCAGCTGGGCGGGGTCCATGTTCTTCAGGTCAGGCATGCCGCCCTTCCCCATCATCTGGGCGATGGCCTGCTTCATCATGCCGCCCTTGCCCATCTTCTTCATCATGTCGGCCATCTGCTGATGCTGCTTCAGCAGACGGTTCAGCTCCGAGACCTCGACGCCCGCCCCCGCCGCGATCCGCTTCTTGCGAGAGGCCTGGAGCAGGTCGGGATTGGCCCGCTCTTTCTTGGTCATCGACTGGATCAGCGCGATCTGGCGCTTCAGCATCTTGTCGTCGAAGCCCGCCTTCTCGGCCGCCTTGGCCATGCCGCCCATGCCGGGCAGCATCCCCATGATCGACTGCATGCCGCCCATCTTCAGCATCTGTTCCAGCTGCATCTTCAGGTCGTTCATGTTGAACAGACCCTTGGCGAAGCGCTTGGCCATGCGTTCGGCCTGCTCGGCCTCGAAGGTCTCGCGCGCCTTTTCGACCAGCGCCACGATGTCGCCCATGCCGAGGATGCGGCCCGCGACGCGCTCGGCATCGAAGACCTCCAGCGCGTCCATCTTCTCGCCGAGGCCGACGAAGCGGATGGGCTTGCCGGTGACCGCGCGCATCGACAGGGCCGCACCGCCCCGCCCGTCGCCGTCCATCCGGGTCAGCACCACGCCCGAGATGCCGACCTTGGCATTGAACTCGGCCGCGACATTCACCGCGTCTTGCCCGGTCAGACCGTCGACCACCAGAAGCGTCTCGCGCGGCTGGGCGATGTCGCGGACGGCCTGGACCTCGTCCATCAGCACTTCGTCGATGTGCAAGCGGCCCGCGGTATCCAGGAACAGCACGTCATAGCCGCCGAAGCTCGCCTGCTGCTTCGCCCGCTTGGCGATCTGCACGGCGCTTTCGCCCTTGACGATGGGCAGGCTGTCGGCGCCGATCTGACCGGCGAGGATCGCCAGCTGCTCCATCGCCGCCGGGCGGTTGGTGTCCAGCGAGGCCAGCAGCACGCGCTTGCCGTTCTTTTCCTTCAGCCGTTTCGCCAGCTTTGCCGTCGTCGTGGTTTTCCCGGAGCCCTGCAGGCCGACCATCAGCACCGTCGCGGGCGGATTGTCGATCTTCAAGGCCTCGGGCGAGCCCTCGCCCGCCAGCACCGCGACCAGCTCGTCATGGACGATCTTGACGACCTGTTGCCCCGGCGTGACCGACTTCGTCACCGCCTGGCCCGTGGCCCGCACCGTCACCTTCTTGATGAAATCCCGCGCGACGGGCAGCGAGACGTCGGCTTCCAGCAGCGCCGTGCGCACTTCGCGCAGGGCCGCCTCGACATCGGCCTCGGTCAGCGCCCCCTGCTTGGTCAGGCGGTCGAAGACGCTGCCAAGGCGTTCGGACAGGCTCTCGAACATCATACGCTCCATCGCGGCGACCCAAGCGGTAGCGCACCCGTGGGCGCAACGCGCTGACGGATGGCGATCCCGGCCATGGCCAAGGGACCGGAAGCGTTATGCCTCCGGGGAATTGCGGGTCAGGTAAGACGAGAGCGGGCAGGAGTCAAGCTTTACCGGCGCAAATCGCCCCTATTGCGCCAGAAGATCAGCCCGGTCGCCAAGGCCAGCGCCAGGGCCGGCGGCGCGGAATCCAGCCCCAGCACCGCCACGTGCGCCGCGCTGGCGGCCGCTGCCGCCGCAAAGCCCATCGCCGCGCCATAACCCAACCGGCCAGGCCACAAAAGGAATCCCCCCGCCACGACCTGCCAAAGCCCGGCGGCGATCCGCAAAGGCACCGGCAGGCCCAGCACCTCGGCCCGATGCCCCATTCGGTCGAAGCCCGCGGCCAAAGCCAGCCCCGCCGCGATGAAGATCACCGCCAGCCCGTATCTGAACGCCTTCGCCGCCATGAGACCCTCCGTCGCCAAGCTTAGGCCGGGGGGAGCGGAAAACTCAAGCCCGCCCCATCAGCCGCGCCAGCTGATCGCGGTTGGCCGACAGCGTGACCAGCGACAAGACCAGCAGGACGAAGGCCGGAACCGCGCCGCCCGCGCCCATCTCGGCATAAAGCACCGTGAAATGGGCGAGGATCGCGCCCAGCATCGTGCAGGCCAGAAGACCCGCGGCCAGCGCCGTCAGGCCCGGCACCCAAAGGAGGACGGCCGATGCGACCTCGATCACCCCGGTGACATAGCGGAACCACTGGCCGACGCCCACGGCGTCGAACGTGTGAACCATCATCTCGACCCCGGCGAGCTTTGCCAGCCCCGCCGCCGCAAAGGCCGCCGTCAAAAGCACTTTCACCCCGATCAGCACGTATTTCATGGCAGGTCTCCCTGTTCGCCAGGGACCAGACTGCCCCTTGCAAATCCTCCTGTCCTCCCCCCAAATCCGACAGGCCCTGTTCAGGAATGCACATATGAGTCTCGACACTTGGGACGAAATCCGCACCGCCTATCAAGTCGCCCGCCTCGGCACCGTCTCGGGCGCGGCCGAGGTGCTGGGCGTCCATCATGCCACGGTCATCCGCCACATCGACGCGCTGGAGAAGCGGCTCGGCACCAAGCTCTTCCAGCGCCATGCGCGGGGCTATACCGCGACCGAGGCGGGGCGCGACCTTCTGTCCACCGCCCAGCGCACCGACGAGCAATTCGCCCAGCTGGTCAGCCGCATCAAGGGCCAGGGCGAGACGGTGACGGGCGAGCTGATTATCACCTCGATCTCGGGCATGGCCCCCCTGCTGGCGCCGATCTTCGCCGCCTTCCAGGCCGAATATCCCGGCGTGGTGATCCGCTTCCACTCCGACATGCGGCTGTATCGGCTGGATTACGGCGAGGCGCATGTGGCGATCCGCGCGGGCGCCATGCCCGAAGACCCCGATTACGTGGTGCAACCCCTCACCCGCCTGGGCTCGGCGCTCTATGCCAGCCGGGGTTACGCCGAGGCCCATGGCCTGCCCCAGGGCCCCGAGGATTACGGCCGCCACCGCTTCATCGGCCCCGCCGATCCCGAAAGCCGCGCGCCCTTCAACCGCTGGCTGCGCGAGAATGTCCCGCCCGAGGCGATCCGCCTGCGCCAGTCCGACCCCGATGCGACACGGCCCGCTGTGAAGGCGGGCCTGGGGCTGGGCTTCATCCCGCTGCGCGACGCCGAGACCGACCCCGAGCTGATCGAGGTGTTGCGCCTGGGCTTCGACTGGGAAAGCCCGCTCTGGATCGTCACCCATGTCGACCTGCACCGGACGCTGAAGGTCCAGACCTTCCTGGCCGCGCTGAAGAAGGCGGCCACCGGCTGGCACTGCGCCTGAGTCGTGCCGCCCTCAGGGGCATCGAGCCCGTTCGTCCGGCGCTGCCGGCGCGCAAAGGAGAGGTCGGGACAGCGACGGGGGAGGGCCTCCGGCGGGGATATTTGGGCAAATGTGAAAGACCCGCAGGGGTCACATCCTGCGGCCTGCAGCCGCGGCCCCTCCTGGTCATACGCGCGGCTCCGGCTAGGAGCTTCGACGGCAAGACCGGCCCGCAAGCCACTGCCCTCTGTTTTCCTGCCGGCGAAAATACTCCCGCACGGCCCGAGCCGGTTGGGCCGCCTTCGGCCCAGAGGCGAGATAAAAGTCTTGCGCCTTCAGGCGCTCCGCAGGACGGCAGCCGCAAGCGCCGCGCCGCCCATCCCGGCCGCCCCCCTTGCCCCGCAGCGCCCCCTCCCCTACCCTTCTGCCATAGACCGGAGGATTTCATGACCCGCTTCGCCCCCGCCTGCTTCGCCCCCGCCTGCTTCACCCTCGCCCTTCCCGCCCTGCTTCTCGCCTCCACCGCCCTGGCGGACACGATCGCCGCGACCTCGCATATCACCGCCGTCACGATCTATCCCCAGGGCGCCGAGGTCACCCGCGAGGCCGCCTTCACCGCCCCCGCCGGCGCCCATGACCTGCTGATCACCGACCTGCCCTCGGCGACCGAGCCCAGCCTTCTGCGCCTCGCCTCGACCGATACCGACCTCGGCGCCTTTGCCCTGCGCACCGACCGCCTGCCGCCCTCGGACCTGCCCGAGACCGATGCCACCAAGGCGGCCAAAGCCGCGGTCAAGGCGGCCGAGGCCGAGCTTGCCAAGACCCAATCCGCCCTCGCCGCGATCAACGCGAAGATCGAGGCGCAGAACGCCCGCATCGCCTTTTTGGGCAATCTCAAGACCGACACCGCGGGCCAGACCGCCGAAAGCCTGACCGCCATCGCCGATATGGTCGCCGCCAAGGTGCTGGAGGCGCGCGAGGCCGCCATTGCCGCGCAAGGCGACTTGCCCGCCGCGACCGAAGCGGTGACCAAGGCGCAGGATGCCCTGACCCAGGCCGAAGCCGCCCGCGACGCCCTTTCGCAAGGCGCCGAGGACCGCGCGGCGCTGACCGTCGCCGTCACCTCCAAGGGCGGCGAAGGCCATGTGACGGTGAAGCATTTCATCTCCGAGGCCAGCTGGCGGCCGGTCTATGACATCAGGCTCGACCGCAAGGGGGCCAAGGCGGAGCTCGACCGCGGGGTTCTGGTCAGCCAATCGGGCGGCGAGGATTGGGCGGGGGTCGACCTGACCCTTTCGACCGCGCAACCGGGCCAGCAGGCCGAGGCGAGCACGCTTTATCCCGAGTTGCGGCAGGTTTACGATCCGAGCCAACCAATGATCAAAGGCTCAGCCCGGATGGGAGTTGTTGAACCATTGTCGATGGGCGATGTCGCCCCTGCCCCCGTCGCCGAGGCGCGCTCGATCACGGCCGGGGTGCAGTTCCAGGGCGATACGGTGACCTATCATTACCCCGGCGCGGTCTCGATCGCCAATGGGGTCGAGGATCTGCGGCTCGCGCTGGACAGCCAGAGCCTGCAGGCCGAGACCGTCGCGCTGGCCGTGCCGCGCTATGACAAGACCGCCTTCCTGCAGGCCGAACTCACCAACTCGGGCAAGGAGATATTGCTGCCCGGCACCGCGTTCCTTTACCGCGACGGCATGCTGACCGGCCAGACCGACCTGGCGGTTCTGGCCCCCGGCGACAAGACCAAGCTGGGCTTCGGCGCCATCCCCGGGCTGGTCCTGACCCGCGACATGCCCGAGCGGATGACGGGCGACAAGGGCGTCTTCACCACCTCGACCGAGATGCAGGAAAAGGCGGTGCTGAAGGTCAAGAACCTGACGGAGGAGTCCTGGAAGGTGCGGCTGATGGACCAGGTGCCCTATTCCGAACAGGACGAGCTGAAGGTCGCCTACCAGGCCGACCCCGCCGCGACCGAGGAAAATGTCGCAGGCCAGCGCGGGGTGCTGGCCTGGGATTTCGATCTGGCGGCGGGGGCCGAGCAACAGGTGAAGCTCGACACCACCCTGTCCTGGCCGGAAGGCAAAGAGCTGCAGCTGTCTCTTATACACATCTCCGAGCCCACGAGACTAGGCATGATC